>JAYUPV010000051.1:0-5883 GCA_043759865.1 Alphaproteobacteria bacterium
TCGACTGCGCGCATTTCACCGGGTGCGACAGGCACATCGTCATAGGCGATGCCCGCGCCGTCGGGTACATAGCCCATTTTGACGTAGAGCCGCTGCGCCGCGCCGTAGCTTGATGAGAGTCCCACACTGATGCCGATGTCCGTCTTGCCTTCCTGCAGCGCAAGGGATTCGCACCAGCCAACAAGCTTGCCGCCGACACCCGCCTTGCGCGCGGCGGGCACGACGTTCAAATCCTGTATCTCGGGAAAGCCGAGGCGGCGGAAGGGCGTGTATGTCGGTTCCCAGTTCAGGAGCGCATAGCCCGCGTCTTCGGCAATGACCACCGTGCGGCGGCCTTCGGCGAAGCAGCGCTCGAAATACTGCGGCTCGTGCGTCGCTTTCATCGCGGCCGCAATGCGGTAGAGCGCGGGGATGTCTTTTTCGTCGGCGATACGCAGGATAATATTTTGCATAAAGGGATTTAACCGTCCTTCCGGTTGCCTGCCCCATCCTAGCGGGGCTTTTTTTGAAAGCATATTGGAAATCGCGGCGGAAATAGGGAATACTGTGCAGAAGCGCCGGACATTGTCTGACAATATCGGACATTGCCCTCCCCGCGAAGCCCTACGCACGGTCAAGGAGCAACAGGTATGGAAGAAACCAAGGCATGCCTTTTGTCGTACGCCCTCGACGGGCAGGGCGGCGGACAGGTTGTCGACCTTGCGGGCGTGAGCGAAGATGACGGCCGCCTTGTCTGGATACACCTGAACGGCCGCCATTCCGACGCCAAGAAATTCCTGCGCGAACAGCTGAAGCTCGACCCCGTGATCGTGAAGTCCATGCTGGCAGAAGAAATGCGCCCGCGCCTCGAGGAAATCGGGCAGGCGGCCATGCTCATGCTGCGCGGAATCAACTTCAACCCCGGCCCCACACCGGAAGACCTTGTTTCCATCCGCCTGTGGATTTCCGGCAACCATATCGTGAGCGTCGGCCGGCGCAAGTCGCGGACCATCGCCGATATCGACGACCGTATCCGCCACGGACGGGGGCCGAGGCGCGTGGGCGAATTTATCGCCATGCTGTGTTCCAGCCTCAATGACGGCATCGAGCCCGCGCTGCAGGAACTGGAAGACACCATGGACAAGCTCGAGGCCGCGTCGCTCGAAAACCCGAGTGCGCATCTGCGTGTCGACATCGCGGCGCTCCGGAAACAGGCAACGCTGTTCCGCCGCCATGTCGCACCGCAACGCGACGTTTTCAACCGGCTGCAGCTTTCCATGCAGGGCTGGCTGACGCCACCCGACAAATGGTACATGCACGACAACAACGACCGCATGCTGCGCTTCCTCGAAGATCTCGACTCGCTGCGCGACCGCGCGCAGATTTTGCAGGACGAATTGCACAGCGCTCTTTCCAGCAAGCTGAACAAAAACATTTACGTCCTTTCCGTCATCACGGCGATTTTCATGCCGCTCGGGTTTTTCAGCGGGCTTTTGGGCATGAACCTCAAGGGCATACCGGGGGCCGAAAACCCCATGGCTTTTTTCATCGCCTGCGGCATCGCGCTTGCTATCGCGCTTCTGCAGGTCGTTATTTTCAGGCGGCTGAAATGGCTATGAACCGGACAGACGCACAAGGAGACGGTCGTTGAAGATCAATCACCGAGGGATCAGGTTTTTTTTCCGGGGCTTGCTTGTGGTCGCACTTGTGGTCTCCATTGGCATAGAGATTTTTATCCAGCTCCATGCCGACGATCTGCTCCATCCCTCCGGAAGCATCCAGGCGCTGCAGGTAGCTCAGGAGCAGGAAGTTGGCGTACGTCTCCCCCATGGCATCAGGAGCCGTGGCAGCGGCCCCGGCTGGCGCGGAGAGATCAAGGTCACCCAGCGGGAAGACGGCGAGAACGAAGTCACCATCTCGCCCGTCAATACGGGCGGCGGCCACAAGCCACTGACCTCTTTTCAGGTGTATCTACGCAGCGTTGATGGCAAGGAAGAGCAGGACATCACCGAAAAATTCGCGAAGGATGGAGCCGAAGGGCTGAAAGCCTCGCTGAAAGGTACGCCGGCAGGGCCGTGGGTGCTGCGCATCCGGTTGCACCGCGAGCTGTCGACGCTGGAATTTACCCAGCGCATTGACTTGAAATAAAACGTTGTGAAGTGACCGGCTAGCTTTTTACCGCAAGTTTATAAAACAATTCAGGCTCGGTCGCCCCGTCCGGCCACTGGTGGTCGGCGGCGTGGGTGAAAATGAAACCGTGTTTCTGGTTGGCTTTTTTCGAGGCGGTGTTGCTCTGGCGGTGCGAAACAATAATGCGCTGAACCTGCGGATGCTGCTTTGCCCATTCGATACGCGCCTTGTACATGCCGCCCGACAGTCCCTTGCCGCGCCAATTCGGCTCCAGCCACGAGCCCCATAGTTTTGCCGTCGTTTCATTCTCGCGGTCAAGAACGATGCCCGTCATGCCAATAACATCACCGAAATGCAGCACGCCGAAGACGCCACAATCGACATTTTCAAGCTGCTGCTGCCACCGCTCGTCGGGATAGGCGGATTCTATTATGAAGTTCGAGCCGAAAACCGCAGGGTCGGATTTCAGCGCCTTGAGCCGCACACCCTTGTAATATTGCCATTCCGCAGGCTGGAACAGCCTGATCTCGACATCGCCCGCCGCCATTACGACCCCGTTTTCCGGCGCGGGGCGGCAAGGCGATCGGTGCTGTAACCGCGAAGGTATTGCGCGGGAACATCTAGCTCGGCTCCCAGCACCTGCGCCGCATGGGCGGGCCAATAAGGATCGCGCAGCATGGCGCGGGCGAGAAACACCATATCAGCCTCGCCATTCGCAATAATGTCATTCGCCTGCTGCGGCTCGGTGATCATGCCGACGGCGCAGGTAGGAATGGCTGCCTTTTCCCGGATTTCTTTTGCGAACGGCACTTGGTAATTCGGTCCGGTCTGGATTTTCGCATCCGCCACCAGCGCGCCGGAGGAGCAGTCGATAAAATCCACGCCCTCTTTTTTCAACAGCGCCGACAGCCTCACGGAATCGGCAATCGTCAAGCCGCCTTCCGCCCAGTCGATGCAGGAAAGCCGCGCGCCGACCACCGTTTCCTTCGGCACTTCCGCGCGCACGGCATGGGCGGTTTCAAGCATGAAGCGGAAGCGGTTTTCTTCCGTGCCTCCATAGGCGTCTTTGCGGTGGTTGCTTAAAGGAGACAGGAATTCGTGCAACAAATACCCATGCGCGCCATGCAACTCCACAATATCGAAGCCAGCTCTGACCGCACGGCGTGCGGCGGCGACGAAGGCGTCTCTTGTACGGTTGATGTCATCAATGGTCATTTCATGCGGTGCGCCATGCTCGGGCAAAAAAGGAATCGGCGTGGGCTCGATGACTTCCCAGCCGCCCGACGTCAATTTCTTGCCGCCTTCCCAAGGCGCGGCATGGCTGGCCTTGCGGCCCGCATGGGCTATCTGGATGGCGGCGGCGGCACCGTGGCCCTTCACAAAATCTGTAATGCGTTTCAGAAATTCGACATGCTCGTCCTTCCAGATGCCGTGGCAGGCGGGGGTAATGCGTCCCTCGGGCGTGACGCCGGTTGCTTCCATCATCACCACCCCCGCACCACCGATGGCGCGGGAGCTGAGATGAACCAGATGCCAGTCATTGGCAAACCCATCGACCGACGAATACTGGCACATGGGTGATACGCCGATACGGTTGCGGAGCGTGAGATTGCGGAAGGTGATGGGGGTAAACAGGGGAGCAGACATTTTCAGGCCTTTTTCATTTTTTCGATAAACACGTCGGCCTCGGCATGAGACCCGAGACGTATATAGGTGGTGTGCGGCGAATTTCCAGCAGCGGCGAACATCGCGCCGTATTCGCGTTTTCGCTTGCCGTAGGTTCTGAAGAACCAGACGATGATGCTGTCTTTGGAAAAAAAGTTCTTCCAGCTTTCGATATTGCCGTTGCAGATGAGATTTTTGTCAACCGCGCGCAACACGCTGCGGCGCAAAAGTTGCCAGAAAACCAGCAGGAACGGCAGGTCCAGCCAGATGAACGCATCGGCGCGCGGCCACACGGCATCGCGCACCTTGGAGTAATTTCCCATGATGATCCAGCTGTCGGCCGCCGCGCGCTCCGATGCCAGTTTGTGAAATTCAACCACATCGTGCTGTTTCCAGCCGGGCAGCCAGTGAAGTTCGTCGAGGTCGGTAGCAGGCACGCCCATTGCCGCCGCCAGCTTTTTGCCGAAGGTCGTTTTACCCGATCCGGTGGTGCCGAGAACAACGATACGCTGCATAAGGAAATCCCTGCCTGATGCTGGAATATACGCATAACTATAACCTTTTCAAGCCCCGCCAAAAGCCCTAACATGGCGGTGAAGGTTGTGCACATGTCCCTGAAAAAAATCCCCAAAGGCGTTTTCGCGCTCGGCTTTGTCAGCATGTTTATGGACATTTCCTCGGAAATGATCCACAGCATCCTGCCGCTGTTCCTGATGGGCAGCCTTGGCGCGACGGCGCTTGCCGTCGGGGTTATCGAGGGCATCGCTGAATCAACCGCTTCAATCGTCAAAATATTTTCCGGCGCGATCAGCGACTGGATCGGCAAGCGCAAGCCGCTGCTGCTGCTCGGCTATGGCCTCGCACTTGTGACGCGCCCGCTTTTCCCCCTTGCCCACAGTATCGACACTGTTTTGCTGGCGCGGTTCACCGACCGCATCGGCAAGGGCATCCGCGTTGCGCCGCGCGACGCGCTGCTGGCCGACATCACGCCGCCGGAGATTCGCGGCGCAGCTTATGGCATGCGCCAGTCGCTCGACAATATCGGCGCGGTCATCGGTCCGCTTGCGGCGCTTTTGCTGATGGCATGGACGCTGAACGATTTCCGGTTTGTGTTCTGGATGGCGATGATACCGGCGATACTCGTTATCTTTATTATTATGTTCTTCATCAAGGAACCGCCGCGGAATCCCGATGCGGTAAAACGCCCCTTCCCCTGGCAAAAAAAGCAGATTGCACTTCTTGGCCTGCCCTTCTGGCTGATCACGCTGACGGGCTCGGTCTTTACGCTGGCGCGGTTTTCGGATGCGTTCCTGATTTTGCGTGCCGACAGCATCGGTCTTGGCCCCGCCCATGCGCCCGCGATCTTGATTGCCATGAACATCGCCTATGCCGCTTCGTCATGGCCTGCAGGGGTTTTGTCCGACCGCATCGGGCGCAACGGGCTGCTATTCTGCGGCCTCGGCGTGCTGATTGTGGCGGATATGCTGCTGGCCATGGCTTCGACCCCTTGGCTTGTTTTCGCGGGCGCTGCTCTGTGGGGGCTGCATATGGGTCTGACACAGGGAATCATCACCGCCTATGTCGCGAACGAAGCGCCCGACCATTTGCGCGGCACGGCTTTCGGCCTTTACAACCTGATGACCGGCGGGGCGCTGCTGCTGGCAAGCGGGCTTGCGGGCTGGCTGTGGAAATTTTACGGCCCCGCTTTCACCTTTAACGCGGGCGCGGTTTTCGCCGCACTCGCGCTTGCCGGTTTCGCCGCCCTGCAGCCCTATTTGAGGAAACAAACCGCATGACCGATCAGACACTGCAAATGTGGGAGATGGCGAGCTATGTCGTCACCGTCGTCGGCCTGCCCTATGCCATCGTGATGGTGGCGATCGACAACTTCAAAGACCGCCAGCTGGAAAACGAGGAGCTGTACCAGAAACTGGCGGAAGAATACGCCAAGTTTGCAAACCTTCTCATCCAGAACGCCGACCTGCTCGGGTGTCAGTTTTTCTTCGGGCACATGGCCGGTCATCAATTGCAGGTCGGCGTTCTGGATGAGAAGGTTTGCAAACTTGGCGTATTCTTCCGCCAGTTTCTGGTACAGCTCCTCGTTTTCCA
>JAYUPV010000052.1:0-5152 GCA_043759865.1 Alphaproteobacteria bacterium
CACGCACATCGCCGGTGAAGGTGGTGACAATGCCGTCCCACTCATCAGGCAATACCTTTGCGTTGATACCCTGATCAGCCAGCAGTTCCACGTAATGCTCGGCGACCGAGACATAGAGCATCACGCCCGTGCGTTTTTCCGTCATGTGCAGCTTTTGCACAAAAAACTGCTCGAAGGCGGCGCGGCGGCAGTTGCCGTCGCGTACTGCGCGCGGGGTCAGTGCGAGTTTCAGCGGGGTAAAAATGAACAAGGGCGCCATGATAATGAACGCCGCCATCTGCACGCTAAAGGTGACAGGGGCAAATGCAAACAGGTTGTTGGCAAGCGGCATCACCAGCGCCAGCATGGCGGCCCAGAGCAGGGGGAACAGCACATATTGCGCCGAGGATTCCGCCACCACGCAGACCATTTCGCCGCTGGTGGTTTTTTCAAGCTCCTGCACGGCCAGCCTTACTTCGGTGCGCATCGCGTCGGTTACGAATTTCATTTACCATCTCCTCCGCGAACCGCCGAGCAGTCCGTCGAAAATCATGCCGCCGATACCGCGGCGGCGCGGGAAGAACATCAAGCGTACAATGATAACGAACGCCAGGCCTGCGAATTGCAGCCATTCGCGGTGCTTTGTCACCATCGCAGGCAGGCCTTGCCCTGTCAGGCCCGACAGCATCGTGCCGGTGGCGGCGGTGATAGACTGCTGTCCGTTGCCCTGCTTCAGCCCTGTGGAAATGCTGGAGATAATGCCATCGCGCACGCCAGGCTTGTTCAGGAATTCCATGCCTGTGCCCACCGTTTCAAGCCATGCGGTTTTTTCGGCCTTGGCAACCAGCAGCAGCGCGCCGCCCGGCGCCTGCTGGCCGATGCCCCAGCTGTGGATGATCCAGTCGGAATAATTCTGCGGCGCGCGCCCTTCGAGCGACGGCACGGTGAGTATGACGATCTGCCGCTTGGTAATGTATTCGAGGTTCTGTATCTGGGCGAGCAACTGCGCTGTTGCGCCGGAACCGAGAAGGCCGCCGTAATCCGCCACCTGACTGAGCGGCGTAAAGTCGCGCTGATCTGGCCCCGTTGCCGCCGCATCATGCGGCGCGGCAAGCATCAGGCACAGCGCCACGGTTGCCAGCAAAGCGTTGTTTAAAAGACGGAAAAACATGCCCAACTCCCTCATGGCATCCTCCCACAACCCGATTAACAATGGATTACTGGGGGATTTAGGTGAAGTTATGGCAAAAAACATCCCGGAAAGATTGAGAAAAAGGCTTATATAAGGCATCTTATCTGCAGTTTCATATTCAGGAGTTGCCCCATGTCCGCCAAGAGGAAACCCGCCATGCAAAAGTCGCCCCCGCAAAAGTCAAACGTGCAAAAAATCCGGCTCGCCGACAACGCGGCGCTGTTGCTGAAAAAAATGGGCGTGTCGCAAAAGGCGTTCACAGGCGGTTCCCTGAAAGTCCACAGCCCCATCGACGGTTCCGAAATCGGCCGCGTGACGGTCGACACCGCGAAAACGCTGGAAGCAAAAATCACGCGGGCGCATAAGGCATTTCTGGACTGGCGCACCGTTCCCGCCCCGAAACGCGGCGAGCTCATCCGTCTCTACGGCGACGCCCTGCGCCAGAACAAGGAAGACCTCGGGCGGCTTGTGACCATCGAAGCAGGCAAGATCGTCACCGAAGGCCTTGGCGAAGTGCAGGAGATGATCGATATCTGCGATTATGCTGTCGGCCTCTCGCGCCAGATGTACGGCCTCACCATCGCGTCCGAGCGCCCCTCGCACAAGATGCAGGAAAACTGGCATCCGGCAGGTGTTGTCGGCGTGATTTCCGCCTTCAACTTCCCGGTTGCCGTGTGGTGCTGGAACTTCGCGCTGGCCGTTGTCTGCGGAGATTCCGTGGTGTGGAAGCCGTCTGAAAAAACGCCGCTCACCGCGCTTGCCTGTCAGGCGCTGTTCGAAAAAGTCGTGGCTGGGCTCGATTACGTTCCCGAAGGCCTGTCCGAGCTTGCGCTCGGCGAGCGCGATATTGGCGAGAAACTGGTCGATGACAAGCGCATCCCTATTATCTCGGCCACCGGCTCGACCCGCATGGGCCGCGCTGTCGCACCGCGCGTGGCAGAACGCTTCGGCAAATGCATCCTCGAACTGGGCGGCAACAACGCCATGGTTCTAGCTCCTTCGGCCGATCTCGACCTCGCGCTGATGGCGACGGTGTTCGGTGCTGTCGGCACGGCAGGGCAGCGCTGCACTTCGCAACGCAGGCTCATCGTGCAAAAAGACATCGCCGACAAATTTGTTGCGCGCGTGAAAAAAGCATATGGCTCCCTCGGCCCCAAAATCGGCAGCCCGCTCGATGCCAACACGCTGCTCGGGCCGCTGATCGACAAGGCTTCGTTCGAGGCGATGCAGGAAACGCTGAAAAAGGCGAAAGCCGCAGGCGGCAAAGTGACAGGCGGCGAGCGCGTGTTGCAGGACAAATACCCGAATGCCTATTACGTGACCCCCGCCGTGGTCGAACTGGCGAAACAGGCCGATATCGTGCGGCATGAAACCTTTGCGCCCATCATGTACATTTTGAAATACGCGAAAATCGATGACGCCATTGCCCTTCACAACGACGTGCCGCAGGGGCTTTCTTCCTGCATCTTCACCAACGATGTGCGCGAGGCGGAGTTGTTCACCTCGGCGGCCGGCAGCGATTGCGGGATCGCCAATGTCAATCTTGGCACCTCGGGCGCAGAAATCGGCGGCGCGTTTGGCGGCGAAAAGGAAACCGGTGGTGGCCGCGAGTCAGGCTCCGACAGCTGGAAGGCCTACATGCGCCGCTCAACCAACACCACCAACTTCGGCTCCGCGCTGCCTCTGGCGCAGGGCGTGAAGTTTGATGTAGAATAGACGGATGAACGCGGGAATTGTCATCCTCAAGGACGGAACGCCTTGCATCGTATACGATGACAAGCTGCCCTTTCCCGTGAAGCATGTGGAATTTTGCCGCGACGATTTTATCCTCAGCCTCGTTTATGACGCGCCTGGCACGAGCAAGCTGTTTGCCCAGAAATCGCTCAAGTTCCCCCATCCGCTCGACCCGCCCTTTGCACGGCTTCTGGCCGAGCGGGGGCATGTCGCCGTGGCGAAGGTCGAAAAAGGCCAAATATCTGATATCAGGCTCTTTTTTGTTCGGTTCAAAGGCCAGAATCTGGAATCATCACAATAAATCTCCGGAATGTGGTATAGTGGATATACCGCATTCGAGAACCTCACCTCGCTTGAAAGGCATAAATTTCAATGGCCAATAAACGCGAAGAACAACCTCCTCAGCCCGGTTATGCTGCAACCCTTATGGGCGATGATACCGCCAAAGTGATGTCGCCGCTTCTGACCGTGATGACCGCGACAGCCGCACTCAACGTATTCGATATGCTCGCCCCGCAAATCGGTATGGGCATGTCACCCGGCGGTATTGCCGCTGCCAGCCTCAAGAGCTCCATCCTCAGCGCCGCGCGCGGCTCGATCGGCGGACCCAGCGTTTCCTCGCCGCTTACCGGCGGACCGAAGATGTTCTAACCTTATTCCGGAGATTAAAAAAAGCGCCCCATGTCGTGCGCTTTTTTGTTTGCGGATTTTTTTAACGGCGGTCAGATATGGCAGGAAGCAAGACCCTTTTTCTCGAGGTATTGCTGGTGATAGTCTTCCGCGATGTGGAAGGGTTGCGCGGGCTCGATGGTGGTGGCGATAGGCTTTTTGTGCTTGCCTGAATCGCCCAGCGCCTTTTTCGATTTTTCGGCGGCGGATTTTTGCGCGTCTGAATAGGTGAAGATGACGGTGCGGTATTGCGTGCCTTCGTCGGGGCCTTGGCGATCAATCTCGGTCGGGTTGTGGCACGCCCAGAAGGTATCGAGTAGCGCGTCATAGGAAAGTTCGGCGGGGTCGTATTCGACCAGCACCACTTCGGCATGGCCGCTTTCGTCGGCGCAGACTTCTTCATAGGTCGGATGCGCGGTCTTGCCGCCCATGTAGCCCACAGCGGTTTTTTTCACACCTTTCATCTTGCGAAACGCGGCTTCCACGCCCCAGAAACAACCTGCGCCGAATGATGCTTTTTCCATGGAATTTGCTCTCCTATTAACTGCTATTCAGTTAGGCATATTACAAAAAAGGGCAAGGGGAGGGGAAGGAAATTATAGGCGGTCTGTATCTCGCGGTTTTTGCTGGGGTTTCAGCCTTCTTCGCTATCAAACTTCGCGCCGATATGCTTTTTGCCACGCTTGCCGGCCAGCTTGACCTGCTTGTGCCTTTCTGCGGCGCGCGACTTTTTCTCGTCCGAGGTTTTGTCGTGGCAGTTCGGGCAGGCGACGCCCTCGATGTACTTTTTGCTGCTCCGGTCTTTTTCGCTCAAGGGGAAGCGGCAGGCGGGGCAGAGGCTATAGCTGCCTGCTTCAAGGCCGTGCTTCACCGATACGCGCTGGTCGAAAACAAAGCATTCGCCTTCCCACAAGCTTTTTTTCTCGGGCATTTTTTCGAGGTATTTCAAAATCCCGCCCTTGAGGTGATAGACTTCGCCAAAGCCCAGCTTCTTCATATAGGCCGATGCCTTTTCGCAGCGGATGCCGCCGGTGCAGAACATGGCGACCTTCTTGTTTTTCTTCGGGTCGAGCTTTTTGCGCACATAGTCGGGGAATTCGGCGAAGCTGGCGGTGTGAGGGTTGACGGCGTTTTTGAACGTGCCGATTTTGACTTCGTAATCGTTACGGGTGTCGATGACCACGGTGTCGGGGTCGGCGATCACTTTGTTCCACTCGGCGGGTGACAGGTATTCCCCCACCATTTCATTCGGGTCGACACCAGCCACACCCATGGTGACGATTTCTTTTTTAATGCGAACCTTCATGCGGTAAAACGGTTGTGCCGCCGCCGTTGATTCCTTGTGATCGAGGTCTCTCAAACCTTTGTACCTGCGGATGGCGTGAAGAACCTTGTCGATACCCGCGCGGCTGCCCGCGATGGTGCCGTTGATGCCTTCAGGGGCGATCAGCAGCGTGCCGCAGATCTCGTTTTTGTCGCAGATTTCCTGCAAGGCGCGCTGCAAAGCCGGCAACCCCGACAGGGGCGCGAATTTATACAATGCGGCGACGATATATCCGGTCATGGAAGGAAATCAGT
>JAYUPV010000053.1:0-2928 GCA_043759865.1 Alphaproteobacteria bacterium
CGCTCTCGAAAATCCCGCCCTCGGGTGCTGCGGATTCGCGCCAGATCGCGCTCGATGCGTTCTACGAGAAATACAAAGACAACCCGAACGTGGTCGAAAAATGGCTGCAACTCAACGCCGCCATCCCCGATGGCGACCCGCTGCAACGCACCAAAGACCTCATGAAGCACAAGAGCTTCGACGAAACGAATCCGAACCTCGTCTTCGCGCTCATGGGCGGCTTTATCAGCGGCAACCCGACCGTGTATCACGGCCTTGATGGCAAGGGCTATGAATTCCTCGCCGACACCATCATCCACCTGAACGAAGTCAACGCCAGCACAGCAACAGGCCTTGCGCGCCGGTTCACGCAGTTCTATCGCTATGACCTCGAACGTCAGGAACTGATGGTGAAAGAAATGCGCCGCGTGATGGAAGCCCCGCAGCTCGACGCAGGCATCAAGGAAATCATCGGCAAAGCCCTCGATTCCGCCGACAAAAAATCCGCCCCCTCGAACGACAACAAGTCGAAAGGCCCCGAGGCAAAAGTCGGTTAAGGGTTAGCGGCGGTTGGTGCCAAGCTCGATCTCCATACCGTCCCACGCCGGGCGGATATGGGGCGGCAGTTCGTCGCAGAGGGTTTTGTAATCCATATGCGTCGTCAGGACGGTTAAATACGTCATCTTTGGCTTCAGCCGTTCCGTCCATTCGATAACGCGCTTGATATTCGCGTGGGTCATGACGCTTTCGCGGTGATATCCGCCTGCATCCACAATCCATGTCTCGATACCCTTGAGGGTATCAAGCGATTTTTCGTTCATCTCGGCGACGTCGACGCTATAGGCGAAATCGCCGAAGCGGAAGCCGAGGGAGAGGCAGGTGGTGTGGTCTTGCTCGTAACTTTCAACGTCAATATCGCCGATCTTGAATTTCTCGTAGTTGCCAATCTCGCGCTTGGTCAGGAACTGGGTATAGATGCCTTCATGCAGCGGCTCGAACAAAAACGGCCAGCGGCGGTGGATCTCGTCCAGCGTCTCCTTGTTCGAGTAAAGGTCGAGCAGCACGTTGCGGTGGTAGGCGACGACGCGGAAATCGTCGATACCGTTCACATGGTCGTTATGCGCGTGGCTGATGAGGACGCCGTCGACTTTTTGCAGCTTGTACTTGTTCAGGTGCTGCCGCAGGTCGTATGTCGCGTCGATGACGATATTGGTGTTTTCCGACTGCACGAGCAGCGAAGCGCGGGTGCGGTGGTTTTTCGGCTCCTCGGGGTCGCATTTGCCCCAGAAACCTCCCGCAGCGGGAGTGCCGAGAGATGCCCCGCAGCCGAGGACGGTTATCTTCATTGCTTTTTTGCCTTATTGAAGAGTTTGAAGAAGTTTTCCGTCGTCTGCGCCGCGACGGTTTCAGGTGAAATGCCTTTCAGCTCCGCCACCATCTGCGCTGTATGCACGACAAATGAAGGCTCGTTGCGCTTGCCGCGATGCGGCATGGGGGCGAGGTAGGGGCTGTCCGTCTCGACCAGAATGCGCTCCATGGGAACATGCTTCACCACTTCACGCAGCTCATCGGCCTTCTTGAAGGTGATGATGCCGGAGAAGGAAATGTAAAAGCCAAGATCGAGCGATTCATCGGCCAGCTTCAGCCCGCCCGAGAAGCAATGCATGACTCCGCGGGCTTTGCGCTTCCCCACATCGCGCATGATGCGGGTCGTGTCGTCATCGGCGTCGCGGGTGTGGATGATAAGGGGTAAATCGGTTTCAAGCGCAGCCTCGATATGCGTGGCGAAAACGCGTTGCTGTTCTTCGGGCGGCGAATGTTTGTAATAGTAATCAAGCCCCGTCTCGCCAATGCCCGCGACTTTCGGGTTTCTTGTGAAGGCGACGATTTCTTCACGCTTCACGTTAATCTCGCCTGCTTCCGCCGCATGGTGCGGATGCGTGCCAACGGTGCAGTTGATGAACGGAAAGGCATCAGCCACCGCCAGTATCTGCGGAAACTTCGAAATTTCGGTGCAGATGGTCAGCATATGCCCCACCCCTGCCGCTTTCGCGCGCGCCACGACTTCGGCGACGCCTTCGGTCGCGAAATCGGGGTAATCGAGATGGCAATGGCTGTCGACGAGCATTTTAAGCCGTTTTCTCCTCGAGCGGCGGTTCGTAGCGCGGGAACACGCCCTGCGGCGCGGGCAGCGCCGTGCCGTGCTGGAGCGCATGGCCCGAGCCGATATAGGTGAAATCACGCGCATTCGCCGCAATCGCCACCTGGTCAAGTATCTTGTTCGCGGCGACTGGCGTGAAGGGCTGCAAAATCAGGCCGAGGTTGCGGATGACTTCGGCCAGCACATACAGCACCGTATTCATGCGGTCGATATTGGTTTTCTTGAGCGTCCACGGCGCCTGCGCATCGATGTACAGGTTCGCGGCATTCGCCACCTGCACGATTTCCTCGAGTGCTTTCGAGAATTGCATTTTTTCGAACTCGCCGCGCACGGCAATCAGCATTGCCTGCCCTGCTTTATCGAGCAGTTGATGATCGACATCTTCGAGGATGCCGGGCTTCGGCACTTTGCCTTCGCAGTTTTTGGCGATTTGCGACAGCGTGCGCTGGGCAAGGTTGCCCATGTTGTTCGCCAGCTCGGCGTTAATGCGGTTGCCGAGCAGCTCGAACGAAATATCACCATCCTGCCCGAAAGTCACTTCGCGCATCATGGCATAGCGCACAGCATCGACACCGAAACGTTCGATAAGCGTCGCGGGTGAAATGACGTTGCCGAGGGATTTCGACATTTTTTCGCCGCGCGTCAAAAGGAAGCCATGGCCGAAAACGCGTTTCGGTATCGGCAGCTTTGCCGACATCAGGAAGGCCGGCCAGAAAACCGCGTGGAAGCGGATGATGTCTTTGCCGATAAGATGGATATCGGCGGGCCAGTATTTCTTGAAGTTGCCG
>JAYUPV010000054.1:0-2664 GCA_043759865.1 Alphaproteobacteria bacterium
GACCGCATTGCCAACCTGCCGGAAAAAATCGCGGGCGCGCAGCAATACATCAAAGACCGCCTGCTGCCGAAGCCCGCAGCACCGGCAGCCTCTGCGCCGCCGAAGCCGTAAGAATTCAGGAATAAAGGGAGTTTACCATGAGCGAAGATTTCGATTTCAACCCGAAGAAAAAAGAAGACGACAAAGGCGTTGGAAAAATCCGCCTCGGCGAAGACGGCACGCCCTCGGGCCAAACCCCGAAAGCGGAGGCGGCAAAGGCCACTTCGCGCAAAAAATGGCTGGTCGGCGGCGGCATCGCGGCAGGTGCGGTCATCCTCGCGGTCGGTCTTGGTGCGGTTTTCAACAATTCGAGCGCCCCCGCGCCCGTCAACCCCAACCCGCCCGCTGTTGTGCAGGTCGATCCGGTGCCGCAGCAGCAATTGCCGCCCGCCGTCGTTACACAATCAAACCTGCTGCAGCAGAGCGTCGCAGCGAAAGAAGGCGTCATCTACCGCGACGCCGCGCGCATATACCATGAAACCAACGCGCAAGGCCGCAACATCGCGACGGGTGAATCATACATCAACGCGACCGGGCAGGAAGTCCGCGCGGGTCAGGATTTCGCCGTGCATGTTTCCCTGTTCGACAAGGGTGGCTTCAGCCTTCTCGTGGCGCAAGGACCCTATGCCGGCAACCGTATCGAGTTTATGCCCGTCGGCAATCGCGGCTCGTCGAGCGTGACGTACAGCCATGTCGGTCAGGAAGCCGTCGGCACTGACGGCCGCACCGTTGTGTTCCAGGCGCTGCCGCAATCGCAGCGTACTACGCAGACCGTCGCCATGAAATCGCCCGCCGTTCTCGGCAGCGGCGTGAATGTGCCTGGCAGTGCGTGGGAATTTGAAAACAAGGTCAGCGACCACGGCAACACCGTCACGTCCTACATCGTCAGCGGTTCGGTCGAAGACGGCGTTTTCAACGTCAAAATCTGGAACGGCGACACCTATGCCGTCAACTTCGCGAACGGTGAATATGCCGTGAACAGCGTGTACCTGTACTATCCGAACTACGAAGCGGATTACGCGCGCACGGGCGTCGAAGTCGATGCAAGCCGCATCCCCACGGTCAAAGGCGTGCTGAACGTCGCCCCCGCCGTGCGCCCCTCCGTCGCGCAAAGCTATAGCCAGCCCGCGCGCCAGCGCTAAGCCCGCTCCCTTGATTCGCCGGGTGTGATGGAATATAAGTAATTATTCCGAAAATCGCCGATTCCCGAAGGAGGAGATCGTGGCGACCGCAGCGAATGCCAACTCTCTCAAGAGCGGTTATCAATGGCCGAACGGCACCAGCGCGCTTTATTTCCAGTTCTGGTCTTCTGTGCCTTCCTATTACGTTCCCGGCGATCCTGAAAGTTCCGGTTTTCAGACATTTACCCCGCAGATGAAAGATGCGGCGCGCGATATTCTTGCCGATGTCAGCAATTTCACCAACCTTTCTTTCATCGAAACGGGTACCGTTTCATAGGCACAGATCGGCTTCGGGCAGGCCAACCTGCCGGCGGGAGCCGAAGCCTGGGCCTATTATCCGGCCACCGTCAACGGCGATTCCGCCGGCGATGTCTGGGTCGATACCTCCACAGCGGGCGGCAACTATACGCCCGGCAGCTACGGCTATTACATCCTCCTGCATGAAATCGGCCATGCGCTCGGCCTGAAGCATTCGTTTGACTCGCCGTCGCTGCCGACGGGCGAAGACAACACTTACCACACCGTCATGACGTATAACGACACCGTCAAGCCGTTGACCTACATGCTCTACGACATCAAGGCGCTGCAAGACCTCTACGGCGCGAACATGACTTACCGCACGGGCAACGACACCTATACCGCGCCCGCCTCCGGCGCCGCCTATACCATCTGGGACGCGGGGGGCACCGACACGATCAGCGCAGGCAGCGTTTCCGCGAGCGTAACGATCGACCTGCGCGCTGCGGCTTCAGCACCGTCGGCGCGACGGACAACATTATCATCGCTTATGGCGTGACAATTGAAAACGCGGCGGGCGGATCGGGAAACGATATTTTCTACGACAACGACGCCGCGAACCAGCTGTCCGGCAACAACGGAGACGACCGTTTTTACCTGTACGGCAAGGGAAACGACGCGGTGAATGGCGGCAGCCAGAGTGACACCGCTTATTTCAACTACAGTTTTGCAAGTTTTGTCGTCACCTATGTAAACAGCTATACCTTTATGCTGCAAAACACCATTGCGAACGGCTCGGGGACCGACACGCTGTCCGAGTTCGAGACTTATTCCTTCAACGGCGCGACCTATTCCCATGCGCAGCTGGTGACGTTGTTCGGTCCGCCGCCCGGCGTCACGCTGCGCGGCACGCAATACGATGACACGCTGACCGGCGGCGACGGCGATGACATTTTTTCGGGCGGCAAGGGCAGAGATGCCATCGGCGGCGGCATCGGCGACGACACGTTGTATGGTGGCGACGGCGATGACCTCCTGATTGGCGGCGAGGGGAACGATTACGTTGACGGCGGCGAAGGTAATGACGACATCCGGGGTATGGCCGGTAATGATACCCTGCTGGGCGGCGGCGGCGACGATTACATCATGGGTCTCGGCGGGCTTGATTATTTCGACGGCGGCGAGGGCAATGACTCGCTGATCGGCT
>JAYUPV010000055.1:0-5021 GCA_043759865.1 Alphaproteobacteria bacterium
CGGCATATCTCCCCACTTCACGGCGGAAACGGTGAAATGGTTGCTCCAGAACTGCACCAGCCGCTCGAACAGCGGCGCGTCGCTTTCTGCTGTCGCGCGCATCCGCGTGCCGACATCTTCGGTGTAACGCCTTATCATGGCGTGGAGCGAGTCCTGCTGGAGGTCTTTTATTTTTTTCAGGTTTTCTTCCAGCGGGGTGGTGGCCTGTTTTTTCAGGAAGTCGATCAGGTCTTTCGGCGGTTCGACGCTCTGGCCGAGCGCATCGAGGCGTTCGTTGCGGATAAAGCGCACATCAAGCTGCGCGAGCGCCCAGGCTTTCGGGTCGGACGCGATTTTGCCAAGCTCACCCGGCTTGGCGCCGAAGCCGAAGCGATTTGCGGCGATGAATGCTTCCAGACTTGCCATGTTTCCGGTTTTGTCCCCCGTAGACATTATAATACGGGGCGGCAGAAAGAATTGTTAATAGAAGTTTCCGAAAAAAACCTAGTAAGTTATTGATTTATAATCCTAAAACGTCACGCATCGAATACAGCCCCGCCGGTTTGCCGCCGAGCCACATCGCTGCCGTGACAGCGCCCTTGGCGAACAGCGAGCGGTCATTCGCTTTGTGCGCGAATTCGATGCGCTCGCCCGTGCCCGCGAAAGTCACGGTGTGGTCGCCCACCACGTCGCCGCCCCTGAAAACCGACATGCCAATCGCGCCTTCGGGCCGCGCGCCGATCTGCCCGAAACGTGCAGGCACAAGCGCGTCTTCGAGTTTTACCTTGCGGCCTTTTGCGGCGGCATGACCCAATGCCAATGCGGTGCCCGAAGGAGCATCGATTTTGTGGCGGTGATGCGCCTCGAAAATTTCGATGTCGTAATCAACGCCCAGCATGCCCGCCGCTTTTTCAACGAAAGACAGCAGCAGGTTGACGCCCACGCTCATATTTGCGGCCTGCAGAACGGGTGCTTTCAGCGAAGCCGATTTAATCGCCGCCATTTCCACTTCGCCAAGACCGGTGGTGCCGATAACAATTGCCTTGCCGTATTGGTGGGCGAGGCCTGCGTGCTCCACCGTCGCATCCGCCGTGGTGAAGTCGATCAGCACATCGGAAACCCTGAAGGCGTCGTCCTTTTGCGTGGTGACGCAGACGCCGCAGGGATCAACGCCGAGAATGCCGCCCATATCCTTGCCGAGCGCCCAGCTTTTCTTGTGGTCGACAGCGGCTGCGAGCGTGGCTGGATATTTCTTGCTCAAAATCTCGCGCGCCAGTATCTGTCCCATCCGCCCCGCGCCGCCAAGGATACCGATTTTCATGAGTGTTGCCTTTCGTTTTTGCGCCGCTGTTATTCGGGCGCGGTTTCGGGTGCGATGGCCGAGCAGGTGATGTTCGACGGCCCCCAGTTGAATTGTTTTTCAATGGTCAGCGTCAGGCGCGATAATTCCGCGTCGCGCTGTATGTCATAGGAAATGGCGATGGAATCAATCACCTGCACCACCGCGCCGCCCGGGCCTGTGAGTTGCAAAATGCCCGCCAGCATGCCGTCGCGCATTTCTTCCACATCGCTGATGTCATAGCCGAAGCCGGGCGTGGGCGTTTCCAGCTTGCCGGAAAGTTTGTAGCCTACATCGGTTTTTTCAAGCGTAAAACCGGGGGTGCAGACAAAACCGGACTCCGGCACAGGCTCCGCAACAGGCACAGACCGTTCCGGTGTTGCTGTCGGTATCGTAATACGATTTTCGGTAGCATCTTCCGCATAAGCGGGGAAAGCGGCGACAGCGGCGAGAGCCGTGAGCAGGCAGGCGAAAAGCGGGCGGTACAGCATCAGTCTTTCAAATCCCCCCACAGTTCCTTCACCTTGGCGAAGAAGCTGGAGGATTGGGGGTTAGTCTTGTCGTCGGGCGCGTCACCGGCGAATTGCTGCAGCAGGTCGCGCTGCTTTTTCGTGAGGTTCACAGGCGTTTCGACCAGCATCTCGACAAACATGTCGCCACGGTTGGGTGAGCGCAAAATGGTCATGCCCTTGCCCTTCAGGCGGAACTGCTGGCCGGTTTGTGTGCCGGCGGGGACGGTGACTTTCATGCGCTTGCCGTCGATGGTCGGGACTTCAATCGTGCCGCCGAGCGCAACGGTCGTCATGGGAACCGGCACGCGGCAGAAAAGATTCGAGGCTTCACGCTGGAAAAAACGGTGCGGGCGGATGGACAGGAAAACATACAAATCTCCAGCCGGCCCCCCGCGCTGTCCCGCTTCGCCTTCGCCCGCAAGGCGGATGCGTGTGCCGTCTTCGATGCCGGCGGGGATGGAAACCTGCAGCGATTTTTCCTGACGGTTGCGCCCCGTGCCGCCGCAGATATGGCAGGGGGTTTTAATGGTCTGGCCTTGGCCGCCGCAGGTGCCGCAGGTGCGCTCGACCGTGAAAAAACCCTGCTGCGCGCGGATGCGACCCGTGCCACGGCAGGTGTCGCAGATATTGGGCTTCGTGCCACGCTCCGCGCCCGAGCCGGTGCAGGAAACGCAGGAGTTCCACGACGCGGTCTTGATTTTCGCGTCCTTGCCGGAAAAAGCTTCCTCCAGCGTCACTTCGAATTCGTGGCTGACATCGCCGCCGCGTCTTGCGCCGTCGCCACCACCACCGCCGCGCCGCGCCTGTTGCTGGCCCATGAAGTCGCCGAACATTTCCTCGAAGATGTCGGAAAAGCCCGCCGCGCCGAAACCGCCGAAGCCCTGCGGCCCACCCTGGCCCTGCCGCGCATTGCCCATGCCGCCTGCCTCGAACGCGCCATGGCCGAAGCGGTCATAGGCAGCGCGTTGCTGCTCGTCGGAAAGCACGCTATAGGCTTCGCTGATTTCCTTGAACTTGGCTTCGGCTTCCTTGTTCCCCGGGTTCTTGTCGGGGTGGAACTGCATGGCCAGCTTGCGGTAGGACTTTTTAAGGTCCTCCGCCGTGGCTTTTTTATCGACGCCGAGTAGCTGGTAAAAGTCTTTTTTAGACATCCGCGTGGCCTTGCCTTTTTAGCCGGTATTTAGCCTGCCGATTTTTTCTTGCCGTTTTCGTCAAGCTCGGTGAATTCGGCATCGACAATTTCAGGCTCGGCCTTGGCAGAGGCATCGCTCGCGCCCGCCTGCGGTTGTTCGCCAGCGCCGGCACCGGGGCCAGCGCCGGGATTTGCCCTCGCAGCCGCAGCGCCGGGGTCTTCCGACTTGTACAGGTGTTCGCCGATTTTCATGGCGGCCTGTTGCAGGCTTTCGGTTTTCTGGCGGATAGCCGCGAGGTCTGTGCCGCCCAGCGCGTCTTTCAGCGAGGCAAGCGCGTTCTCGACAGCCTGACGGTCGGCGGGAGGAATTTTATCGCCCGCATCGGCCAGCGTTTTTTCGGTCGAATGCACAAGGGATTCTGCGCGGTTGTTGGTTTCCGCCGACTCCTTGCGTTTTTTGTCTTCGCCCGCGTTTTCTTCGGCTTCCTTCACCATGCGCTTGATGTCGCCGTCGGAAAGGCCGCCCGAGGCCTGAATGCGGATCTGCTGTTCCTTGCCGGTCGCCTTGTCTTTGGCGGAAACCTGCACAATGCCGTTCGCATCGATGTCAAACGTGACTTCGATTTGCGGCACGCCGCGCGGCGCGGCGGGAATGCCGACGAGGTCAAACTGGCCGAGGATTTTGTTATCTGCCGCCATTTCGCGTTCGCCCTGGAACACGCGGATGGTGACAGCACCCTGGCCGTCTTCTGCGGTCGAGAAGGTTTGCGACTTTTTGGTCGGGATGGTCGTGTTGCGCTCGATAAGCCGCGTAAACACGCCACCGAGGGTTTCGATACCAAGCGAGAGCGGCGTCACGTCCAGCAGCAAAACGTCTTTCACGTCGCCAGCCAAAACGCCGCCCTGAATCGCCGCGCCATCGGCCACGACTTCGTCGGGGTTCACGCCGCGATGCGGTTCTTTGCCGAAGAATTCCTTCACGATCTCGATAACCTTGGGCATACGCGTCATGCCGCCCACAAGCACGATTTCGTCGATGTCCGATGCTTTCAGGTCGGCGTCTTTCAACGCGGCCTTGCAGGGGTCTATGGTTTTCGAGATGAGGTCGCCGACCAGCTCTTCCAGCTTCGCGCGCTTCATGGTCAGAACAAGGTGTTTCGGCCCGTTCTGGTCCGCCGTAATGAAGGGCAGGTTCACTTCGGTCTGCACCGAAGACGAGAGTTCAATCTTTGCCTTTTCCGCAGCTTCTTTCAAACGCTGCAGCGCAAGCTTGTCTTTGCGGAGGTCGATGTTGTGTTCTTTTTTGAATTCATCCGCGAGGAAGTCGATGATACGCAGGTCGAAGTCTTCACCGCCAAGGAACGTATCGCCGTTGGTCGATTTCACTTCGAAAACGCCGTCGCCGATTTCAAGAACCGAAACGTCGAACGTGCCGCCGCCAAGGTCGTACACCACAATCGTGCCGGTGTTTTTCTTGTCGAGGCCGTAAGCAAGCGCCGCCGCTGTCGGCTCGTTGATGATACGCAGGACTTCAAGACCCGCAATGCGGCCCGCGTCTTTGGTGGCTTGACGCTGGCTGTCGTTAAAGTAAGCGGGAACGGTAATGACTGCCTTGGTGACTTTCTCGCCAAGGTAGTTTTCAGCCGTTTCCTTCATTTTCTGCAGCACCATGGCCGAGATTTGCGAAGGCGCATATTTTTCGCCGTCGATTTCGACCCATGCCGCGCCGCCGTCGCCTTCGATGATTTTGAAGGGTGCTTTGTCGCGCATTTTTTTCACTTCAGGCTCGTTGAAGCGGCGGCCGATGAGGCGCTTGATGGCGTACAAAGTTTTGTCGGGGTTCGTGACCGCCTGGCGTTTCGCCGGCTGGCCGATCAGGCGTTCGCCGTCTTTGGCGAAGGCGACCATGGACGGCGTTGTGCGCGCGCCCTCGGTATTTTCGATAATTTTTGCCTTGTCCCCTTCCATGATAGCAACGCAGGAGTTGGTGGTGCCAAGGTCGATACCAATGATTTTGCTCATTTTATTCCCTTTCTTGTGGCGAACTTACGGAAAAGTC
>JAYUPV010000056.1:0-2105 GCA_043759865.1 Alphaproteobacteria bacterium
AAAAAGCGTTCATGCAGCGGCTTGTCGAAACCGAATTGTTTTTCGAGGCTTTTGATAAATTCGGGGTCGAGCCCCTGCGCGCCACGGTATTTCGAAGCACCGCTCGACATGCCCATCTGCTGCATCTGCTGCTGCGCCTGTATGCCGGTATCGGTGCCGCCGCCGGAAAATTTCTGCGTGGCCGAGGTGTTGAGCCCTTGTATCTTGGCGATGACCTGTTCGACCGGCCCGCCCGGCGCCAGTTGCACGATAACAAAATTGAGCATGATGATGCCGAGCAATGTCGGTATCATAAGCAACAGTCGGCGGATGATATAAGCGGTCACTTGGTTCTACTGCTTCTTTTCGGCCCGTTTATCGACCACTTCGGCCTTGGCGGGGTCGTACCACCAGGTTTCGGGTATGCCGAGGTCGTATTTCGCGCCCACTGGCGGGCGACCGAACTTGTCCCAATAGGCGATGCGGTAATAGTCGATATGCCATTGCGGGATAACATAGTGATTCCACAGTAGCACGCGGTCGAGCGAGCGCGTGGCGGCGATCAACCCTTCGCGGTCCTTGGCGAAAATAATGCGCTTGATGAGGTCGTCAACCACGGGGTTCTTGATGCCGATGATGTTGCGGCTGCCCTTGATGTCGGCCTTTTCCGATCCCCAGAAATCAAGCTGCTCGTTGCCGGGAGAAAGCGACTGGGGAAAAGAGCCGATGGTCATATCAAAATCGAAGCTGTCCATGCGGTTCTGGTATTGCGACGTGTCAACCGTGCGCATGGTGGCGAGCACGCCCAGTTTCTTGAGGTTGGCGACGAACGGTGCCACCCAGCGCTCGAAGGTATCGCTGTGCAGCAATATCTCGAATTTGAGCGTCTGCCCGTGCTTGACCAGCACGCGCCCCGCGCCGATGGTCCAGCCCGCTTCCTCGAGCAGTTTCCGCGCCTTGCCTAGATTGTCGCGGATGTCATTGCCCGAGCCGGAGGTGACAGGGTTTTCGTATTCCTTGAAGAACAGCTCATGCGGCACCTTGCCGCGATAGCCCTCGAGGATTTCAGCCTCCTGCCCCTTCGGAAGGCCAGAGGCGCCAAGCTCGGAGTTCTCGAAATAGCTATTGGTGCGCTTGTAGGCGCCAAAGGCCATCTGCTTGTTCGACCATTCGAAATCAAGCGCGTAGTTCAACGCCTCGCGCACGGCGGGGTCGGCGAAAATAGCGCGCCTTGTGTTGAAAACGAAGCCCTGCATGCCGACCGGTAGGTCGTGATCGATTTCCTCTTTCTTGATAAAGCCCTTTTTTACAGGATCCTGATCGGTGTAGTCGGTGGCCCATGCTTTCGCCATGTTCTCGGAGCGGAAGTCGTATTCGCCCGAGAAAAAGGCCTGCAAAAGCACGGTTTCATCGAGGTAAAGGTCATAAACCAGCGTGTCGAAATTATACATCCCTTTGTTGACGGGCAGGTCTTTCGCCCACCAGTCCTTGACACGTTCATAGGTGATGCGGCGGCCGGGGTCGATTGACTTGATTTTATAAGGCCCGCTGCCGACCGGGAAATCGAGCGTGGTCGCGTCGAACTTTCTGCCTTCCCAGTAATGCTTCGGCAGCACGGTCATCTCGCCGAGAATAAGGGGCAGCTCGCGGTTGCCGGTCACGCCAAAGGTAAACTTCACGCGGTAAGGGTCGTCGGCCGTCACTTCTTTCACGCTCGCGTAATAGGCGCGGTAGAAAGGATGTCCTTCTTTCATCAACGTGTTGAAGGTCCAGACGACATCGGCGGATGTCAGCGGCTTGCCATCGCTCCATCGCGCTTCCTTGCGCAGGTTGAAGGCGACCCAGGAGCGATCCTCGGGCATCTCGATCGTTTCAGCGATATTGCCGTATTGCGTGAAGGCCTCGTCATTCGACCGCGACATCAGCGTCTGGTAAATATTCCCGAGCTGCGGCGCGGGCGAGCCCTTGATGATGAAGCCGTTGAGCGTGTCGAACGTGCCGTGTGAGGCGAGCTGCATTTTGCCGCCCTTTGGCGCGTCAGGATTCACATAGTCAAAATGGGTAAAGCCTGCCGTGTATTTGGGTGTGCCGTGCATCGCAGCGCCGATTGCCGGTGTGGCGGGGGT
>JAYUPV010000057.1:0-2653 GCA_043759865.1 Alphaproteobacteria bacterium
CGTCAATGTCGGCAACCCTCATGCCGTGTTTTTCCTGCAGCACAAAGATATTGAAGATGTGCCGCTGGAAAAACTCGGCCCCAAGGTCGAGAACCACCACCTGTTCCCCGAAAAGGTGAATGTCGAGGTGGCGCATGTGATTGACGAAAACCGCATCCGTATGCGGGTGTGGGAACGCGGCGTTGGCATAACCAAGGCCTGCGGCACCGGTGCCTGCGCCGTCGCTGTCGCGGGTGTCCGCCGTGGCCTGACCTCCCGCAAGGTGACGGTCGTTCTCGACGGCGGCGAACTCGACATCGAATGGCGCGAGAGCGACAACCACGTTCTCATGACCGGCGCGGTGGCCGAGGTCTACAGGGGAGAGGTCGAGTTATGACGCCCCACGACGCGACCGGAAAGAACGACGAAATCGTCGACCTCCCCGACGCCGAAACGCAGCTGGCGCGGCAGGCGGGGACGGGGCCGCGCGTTGTGACCTTCGGCTGCCGCCTCAATATCTATGAATCCGAAGTGATGAAGGAACACGCGATCAAGGCGGGGTTGAACGATGCCATCATCGTCAACACCTGCGCTGTGACTTCCGAAGCAGAGCGTCAGGCGCGGCAGGCCATCCGCCGTGCGCGGCGCGAAAATCCCGATGCGCGTATTATCGTCACCGGCTGTGGCGCGCAGGTGAATCCGAAAAGCTATGCCGACATGCCCGAAGTCAATCAGGTCATCGGCAATGATTTGAAACTGAAAGCCGAGACATGGTCGCAACCCGCGACCGAGCGCGTGATTGTCAACGACATCATGTTGGTCAAGGAAACCGCGCGGCATATGATTAGCGGTTTCGAAAGCCACGCCCGCGCCTTCGTGCAGGTACAAAACGGCTGCGACCACCGCTGCACATTCTGTATCATCCCCTACGGACGCGGCAATTCGCGCTCGGTGCCGATGGGCGAGATTGTGGAGCAGGTGAAAAAGCTCGTCGCGGGCGGCTATCACGAAGTTGTTTTGACGGGCGTCGATATTACTTCTTACGGCCCTGATTTGCCGGGGCAGCCGCGCCTTGGTCAGATGATACGCCGTTTGCTGGCATTGGTGCCCGACCTGAAACGCCTGCGCCTGTCCTCGCTCGACCCTGTCGAGATTGATGACGATTTGTGGAAGATCATCGGCGACGAGCCGCGCTTTATGCCGCATCTGCATATTTCCATGCAGGCAGGCGACGACATGATTTTGAAGCGCATGAAGCGCCGCCATCTGCGTCATCATTTGATGGAAATTTGCGACAAGGCGCGCAGCCTTCGCCCCGACATTATTTTTGGCGCTGATATCATCGCAGGCTTCCCGACCGAAACGGACGAGATGTTCGACAATACGTTCCGCGCCGTCACGGAGTGTGATCTGACCTTCCTGCACGTTTTCCCCTACAGCCCGCGCCCCGGCACCCCAGCCGCCCGCATGCCGCAGGTCGATGGCGGCATCCGCAAGGCGCGCGCCAAGCTGCTGCGCGAAGTGGGCGTGAAACAGGTGCAAAAACACCTCGAAACCCTCATCGGCAAGACCTTGCCTGTACTGGTCGAAAAGGGTAATAAAGGGCGCACGGAATATTTCAGCGAAGTCGCCCTTTCATCGGATGTGAAACCGGGGACGCTGCTGACCGTGAAAATGAATTCAGCGGAAAATGGGTTATTGAGAGGTGCAGTTTCCTCCTGATCGCCATGCCCGCCTTGCGCGGGCATCCAGTAGCGCGTCCGCGCGTCTTGTGAATAAAAATCATTGAAAGAGTAATCCGATGAAGAGATTATTTACAGGAATAGGGGCAATAGTTTTCGGTTTATACGTGTTTTGGGATTGGTGTATCCGCATTGCTTGGATGAGTGGTTTTATTGATTCTCCAAGCGCCGTCAAAGACAGATACCAAATGATTGCCGGTATAGCCTTCTATGCCTCGATTGTTAGAGTAATAGGCGGTTGTTACCTTATTTTTTCTGCTGTTTCTAGAAGTAATAAAGAGTATAGAGAGCTACAGCGTCAGAAGAACTCCGCTCAAGGCTTACACGACAAGGTTGTTAAATGATCTGGTTCCTCAAGAAAAAAGACACGACCGTCGCGAAGCCGATGGACGCGGAGCGCGCGAAGATGGGGTGGTTCACGCGGCTGAAGCACCAGCTGGCGCAATCGTCCGAAAAAATCACCAAAGGCGTGACCGAGATTTTCACGATGAAGAAGCTCGATGCCGAAACGCTCGGCGAGCTTGAAGACTTGCTTATCAGCGCCGACCTTGGCCCCGCGACCGCCGCGAAACTGGTGGCGGGCATTTCAAAAGAAAGATTTGGCAAGGAAGTCTCGGCGGAGGAAATCCGCAAGGCGCTCGGCGAGGAAATCCAGAAAATCCTCGCGCCCGCCGAAAAGCAGCTGTTCGACAAATACGCCAAGCCCTATGTCATTCTGGTTTGCGGCGTGAACGGTACGGGCAAGACCACCACCATCGGTAAGCTCGCAAAATATTTTCAGTCGCAAAATTTGAGCGTGATGTTGGCTGCAGGCGATACGTTTCGCGCCGCAGCCATTGATCAGCTTAAAGTATGGGGCGAGAGAACAGGCTCCACCGTCATTGCGCGTGACGTTGGGTCAGATTCGTCAGGGTTGGCTTTCGAGGCGTTAC
>JAYUPV010000058.1:0-3041 GCA_043759865.1 Alphaproteobacteria bacterium
CCCCCCCGCTGTTCACGCTCTACGATGACGCCATGGAAATGACGGATTCAAACGAACTCTGCGTGGCGTAGGGATAGTTTTTCTCTAAACCTGAATGAAAAAAAAGCCCTTCCGGCCCTTCCGCGATTGGACAGGGCCTGAAACGCGCAGGGAAGATTGATAAAGGACGAACCGACCATGAAAAACCTGAAATCCGTGAAGACCAAGCCGCATCCGAAAAGCAACCGCAAAGCGGCGCTGCTCTCCACCCCCATCGAGCATATCGACATCAAATCGTTCGACGCCCGCCCGATCATCGACGGCATGGGCAAGATGTCGTTCACCTCGCGCGACCTTTCCCGCGCTTCCGACATCTTCAACACCATGCTGCAGGACAAGGGCGCGACCAGCATCCTGACTTTGGCTGGCTCGACCTCGGCCGGCGGCTGCATGGACCTTTACACCGAAATGGTGAAAAGCAACATGGTCGACGTGATTGTCGCGACCGGCGCAAGCATCGTGGACATGGACTTCTTCGAGGCGCTCGGCTTCAAGCATTACCGCGCCGATTCACAAGTCGACGACCGCGAGCTGCGCGACCTGTACATCGACCGCATTTACGACACATATATTGACGAAGAAGACCTGCAAGCGGTTGACCATACCATCTTCGAAATCGCCCAAAGCCTGGAACGCCGCCCCTATTCCTCCCGCGAATTTATCTGGGAGATGGGCAAGTACCTTGTGAAAAAGGCGAAAAAGAAAAACTCGCTCATCGCCGCCTGCTATGAACACGGCGTGCCGATCTTCTGCCCCGCTTTCGTGGACAGCTCGGCCGGTTTCGGCCTTGTGCTGCACCAGAAGAAAAACCCGAAGAACTATATGTGCATCGACGCAGTCGCTGACTTCCGCGAACTGACCGACGTGAAAATCGCAGCCGGCACCACCGGCCTGCTCATGATCGGCGGCGGCGTGCCCAAGAACTTCACGCAGGACACCGTTGTCTGCGCTGAAATCCTCGGCCACAAGAATGTCGACATGCACAAATACGCCGTGCAAATCACCATCGCCGACGTGCGCGACGGTGCCTGCTCCTCCTCCACGCTGAAAGAAGCGTGCAGCTGGGGCAAAGTCGACGTTGCTCTGGAACAGATGGTCTTCGCGGAAGCAGGCTCGGTCATGCCGCTCCTCGCCTCCGATGCTTACCATCGCGGCCACTGGAAAAAGCGCAGCCGCAAAAACTGGAACAAGCTGTTTAAGTAACTATATTGAATACCACCCCGGCTTTAAAACCGGGGTGGTTTCCTTTTGGAGAAAACAAAATGCAATTCATGAACCCCGCCGACGGCTTCCTCGGCCTGCAGAAAAAAGACGCGGCTTCCGTCAAGGACGCGAATGTCGTCGTTATCCCCTTCGGCCTCGAAGCTTCGGTTTCCTACGGCGGCGGCACGGCCAAGGGACCCGCTGCAATGATTAAAGCCTCGCATCAGGTCGAACTGTTCGACGACGAGTTCTGGAGCGAGCCTTTCCGCAAATACGGCGTTCTGACCGCAAAGCCCGTCAAAATTTCCAAATCGGTGCCTGCCGCGCTCGAGCAGATTGATGCCGAGGTGGAAGCCGTGCTGAAAATGGGCAAGTTCCCCTTCACCTTCGGCGGCGAGCATTCGATTACCGCCGGCACAATCCGCCCGTTTGCGCGCCGTTACAAAGACCTGCACATCCTGCATTTCGACGCACATGCCGACCTGCGCGACGGTTATGACGGGGAACATTATTCCCATGCCGCAGCACTGCGCCGCGTCCTCGACCACAAAGAAGTCACCAAGCTCTGCAGCTTCGGCATCCGCAACATCTCGCAAAGCGAAATTCCGTTCCTTGAAAAGAGCAAAGGCCGCGTGAAAATCTACTGGGCGCGCGAAAAAGCGAAATGGGACATCAAGGAAATCGTCAGCCACTATAAAGGCAAGAACGTCTATGTCACCTTCGACATCGACGGCCTCGACGCAAGCCTGATGCCCGCGACCGGCACGCCCGAACCGGGCGGCCTTTTCTGGGACGAATGCATGACCATCATCCGCGAAGTCGCGAAAGTTTCGACCTTCGTCGGCGCGGATGTGAACGAGCTTGCGCCCCGCCCCGAGCTTCATTCCTGCGACTTCCTCGCGGCGAAGCTGGCCTATAAAATCATGAGCTACGCCTTCCTCGTCAGCAAAGCAGGCGCGAAGCCGAAAAAAGCAGCCTGATATAACACCTTCCCCCCCGCGCTTTAACGGCGCGGGGGTTTTTGCTTGCCTTTTACCGCCAGAATCAGTTAAAACGTGCCTTCCCCGAAAAGGTGGCCTATGCATCCCTGCGGTATAGATTTCGGAACATCGAATTCTGCCATCGCCACGGGTCTGTCAGATGGCGCGCGGCTGGTGGCGGTCGAGGGCGCGAGCGACACTTTGCCAAGCGCGCTGTTTTTCCCCGCCACGGCAAAACACCCCGCCTTTGGCAGAGCCGCACAAAAGCTGTTTTTCGAGGGCGAAGAAGGCCGTTTCATGCGCAGCCTGAAACGCATTCTCGGCACGCCTCTGATGAACCAGGGCACCGTGGTCAACGGCAGAATGCGTCCGTTCGATGAAATCATCGGATCGTTCATCAAGCACATCAAGCACACCGCCGAACAGCAGCTGAACCACCCCCTTACCCATGTGGTCATGGGCCGCCCCGTGCACTTTATCGACGGCGATGCGGCGGCCAGCCAGCGCGCGGAAGATGAATTGCGCCGTATTGTCACAGCCGCCGGTTTTTCGCATGTCGCTTTCCAGTTCGAGCCTGTTGCTGCGGCCTTCGCGCATGAGGTGAACGTGGAGGATGAAAAACGCGCGCTTGTTGCCGATATCGGCGGCGGCACGTCGGACTTCACTGTTATCAAGGTATCGAAGCGGTATATTTCCCGCGCCGACCGGACGCAGGATATTCTGGGCCATGCAGGCGCGCGCATCGGGGGCAACGACTTTGACAAAAGTCTAAGCCTTGGCAGTTTTATGCCGGCCTTCGGTTATCGCAGCGCCTATGGC
>JAYUPV010000059.1:0-8009 GCA_043759865.1 Alphaproteobacteria bacterium
CCCGACAATTTTTCCGACTACATGATGAACCAGAAATACCTGAAAGAAAAAGGCGTGGAGGACTGCGAGCGTTTCCACATCCGGCTGCATGTCCCCAAAGGCTGCCCGTGGAAACCGGTGCTGCCCTTCGCGGCGCTTGCCCCCGACACATTCCACCGCTTCCGCGAGCTGGAACATGCGGGCGACGTGACCCATGTGCTGTACATGCACTACGACAACGGCGGGATTCACGGGCTCAAGATGTTCGGCACCGAGAAAAAAGCCTGAGTTTACGGGAGCTTTCCTTACAAACTTCGCAATAACCCCTGCCGCCACCGAGAGCCGGAGAAGCAAGCCCTTGAGAAACCCCAGAAGGAGGTTTTTCAGGCCGCTTTTGCTTTCTTTTTTGCTTTTCCCTGAACCCATTCCAAAACGCCTCCCTGATTTCATCCTACGCGGATTCGGCAAAAATGCAAGGAAATAAATTGAGTATTTCGCAACGCTTTGACCGGCAAGGATAATTAAAGGGCGGGGCGAAAAAATTTCAGGGTTTACGCAGCGGCAGAATTTTGGTTTTGGCCAGCACGCCATTGAAAACTTCCTCGTCGGAAAGTTTTCCGCCTCGCTTTTTGTGTTCCTCGAAGGCGCGGGTCAGGCCGCCCTTGTCGGCGAGCCCGGTGAAAGGCTGCCGCTCGATCGCCTCGACATCTCCCGCCGGTTTGCGCAGCAGGGTGATGCGTTCCTTCAGGGAAAAACTGTAAACTTCCTGCATCACGCGGTCGGCGACGTTGTGGAACAGCGAAACCTCGGCAGGGTCGTGTGCGGCAATGAACTGCAGCATCTCCTGCTTGTTCTCCGCGCGCAAAATATCAATCACGCTGCGGCCGTCATTCTTGCGCGCCGCCGTCGACGCGCCGCCTTTCAAAAGCAAGGCCACGCTGTCCTTGTGTCCTTGGGAAGCCGCGACCATAAGCGGCGTCCATTCGTTTTCTTTTGTGCCAAGATCAGGTTGCGCGCCGCGCAACAGCAGGAAGGCAACAGCAGGCGCATGGCCGTTATTCGCCGCCCAGACAAGCGCGGTGTGGCCCTGCTTCGGCGAAAAACCGTTAACATCGGCACCCGCATCAAGCGCTTTTTCCATCGCACCAATATCGCCGAGACTGGCAGCGGTGCGAAAGGCTTCCTGCAAGTCTTGTTGCTCTAGGTCCGTCATGCGGCGGAAGCCCCCGGCGTTGGCAGGCGGCGGGGTTTTTGCAGCGAGTCCGAAAACACCTCCGCTTCCTCTCTCTTGCCGCCGCGTTTTCTGTGTTCGTCAAAGGCGCGGCGCAAGGCGGATTTGTCGGTGATGTCGGCGAAGCTTTCGCGCTGCACGGCCTCGATATCGCCGAATTCGGATTTGCGCACGAAGGTAAAGCGTTCGTTGCGCTTGAAACTGTAAACTTCCTGCACCACGCGGTCATGCACGCGGTCATTGAAAATAATTTCGTCGGGCGTCATGGTCAGCAGGCGCACGATGCTCTCGTTCCCCTTCTCGCGGGCAAGGTGGATGGCGCTTTTTCCGTCGCTGTTGGTCGCAAGCGGGCTTGCACAGTGGTCGAGCAGCAACTGGACCAGTTCAGGGCTCGATGCCGAAACCGCGCTCATCAGCGGTGTCCAGCCGTTTTCCGTGCGGTCGACTTTCGCGCCCTGCTGCAGCAACCAGCGCACAGAATCCATCCTGCCCTTGACGACAGCCCAGACGAGATGCGTGTAGTTGTTGTCAAACGCGTCGATATCCACGCCTTGTGCGCGGAGGGATTCCATTTCGCGGATGCTGCCGCTTTCGGCGGCGAGGCGGAAACGCTCGTTCAGGCTGGCCATTTTTTATCCCCTTCTCCACGGACGCCACGGTTTTTTCTTCGGCGGCTCGGGCGGCAGCGCCGGTGCCGGCGCGGGTTCAAAGAAATCTGCTTCAGGCCGCTTGCCGCCTTTTTTCGCATAAGCGTCAAAGGCGCGGCGCAACGCCGCTTTGTCGGAAAGGCCGGTGAAGCTGTCGCGCTGCACGGCCTCGACCGGCCCGTCCACGCCGCGCCGTAAAATCGTCAGCCGGTCGGCATGGGCGAAATTGAAAATTTCCTGCAGCGTCAGGTCGCCGGCGGGACGGGTGAAGGTCACATCGTCCACATTGCGTGGCTGGCGCAGCATCTCGACCATATCGGCATAACCCGCGCTGCGCGCATAGCTGTAGGCCGAGCTGCCGGTGAAGTTTTTGAGTGCGGGATCGGAGCCGAGATCGTAAAGCAGTCGCGCTACTTCCTTGTGCCCGCCGCCCGCCGCGCCCATGAGGGGCGTCGAGCCGATGCGGTTTTTCACGTCGACGGGAATGCCTTTTTGCAAAAGGAACAGCACCGTGTCCATGCGGTCGTATTGCGCCGCGTAAAACAGCGCGGTGTTGCCGTCGTCATTCGCGAGCAGCGCCGCGCCTTTGCCGAGCAGTTCTTTCAATTCGCCAAGATTGCCCTTTTTCGCGGCTTCAAGATATTTCCTGTCGGTCTCCGCCTGCGCTTTTGCTTTTTCAATCGCGGCTTTTTGTGCGGCGAGCTTTTGGGCTGCGGCCTGCGCTTCTTCCGCCGTGGGCGCAGCGACAGCTGCTTCGGCGGCCTTTGGTTCTACTTTCGGGCTCGCAGCGGGTACAGGCGCTTCTGGCATGTCACATCTCCTTCGGTTTCAGGCGCGCCTTGTTGGGCAGGGCGTCGTGGAAAACTTCGGCTTCTTCGCGCGTGCCGCCGCGTTTTTTGTATTCGTCAAAGGCACGGCGCAGCGCCGATTTATCGGCGAGCTCCGCAAAAGTCTCGCGCGTCACGGCCTCGACCGGGCCGGTTGCGCCGAGGCGGATGAACGTCACGCGTTCCTTGTGCTCGAAATTGAAGGTTTCCTGCAGCGTGCGGTTATTCACGCGCCATGAAAAAGTAATTTCGTCGGTCGAAACCTTGCGCGGCACAAGCGCCGGCGGGTTGGCAAACAGCGCGGTGATGGTGGCATTCTCGGCGCCGTATTTGCGCGCCGTCATACTGTGCGTATTCGCAAGCTCCGTATCCGCGCCCGCCTCCAGCAGCACGCGTACGCAATCAACCATGCCCTGCTCGGCCGCGCCCATCAACGGCGTCGAGTTGCCGCTGTTACGGATGTCAAGATCAGCGCCCTGGTCGAACAGCCAGCGCGTCAATTCCGGATGACCGTGATAGGCCGCATAAAAAAGCGGCCCGCTGCTGCCCGACTGGTTGATTTTCGCGCCGCCTTCGACAAGCCTTTCCGCCTCGGCCATGTCGCCGCGTTTGCAGGCTTCAATCAATGCGGCATCGAGCGTATCAGACATTGCCATTGCCTATCATGGGACCGTTGCCTTTCGCAGGCGGGCGGATTTTGACCAGCACTTCAGGGAAAATATCGCTCTCGTCGGCCTTGCCGCCTTTTGCGACGTACCGTTCAAAAGCCGCGTGCAGCGCGGCGCGGTCACCGATTTCCTTGAAATTCTGGCGCGTTACGGCCTCGACCGGCCCGTCGATTCCGGCGCGCACGAAGGTGATGCGTTCTTTCGACGCGAAATTGAAAACTTCCTCGATCGTGCGGTTGCCGACGGTATGCAGCACCGTCACTTCGTCCGCGTTGTCGGGGCGGCGTTCTGGGCGCGGCTGCAGCAGGTACATCGTTTCCTCGTTGCCGCTGGTCAGCGCCCATTGAAAAGCCGTTTTGTCGCGCCCCGTCAGGGTCGGATCCGCCCCCGCCGCGAGAAGGGTGCGCACCGCTCCCGAATTACCCTGGTTCGCGGCACCCATCAGCGGCGTGCAGTTGACGGTGTTGCGGATGTCGACCTCGGCCCCGTGCGCGAGCAGGTATTCGATGACCTGGTGATGCGCGTCTGAATCGCCCATATAGGCTGCCGCGAAAAGCGGGCCGTCGGCGCCGGGCTGGTTGATGTCGGCCCCCGCTTCGGCCAGCTTTTTTACCTGCGCCACATCGCCCTTGCCGGCGGCCTTGACCAGTTTCGCGTTGATGCTTTTGCGGCTGTTGAAGAAAAAGCTCATGGCTCTGCTCCCGGCAGTTTGGAAATTTTTGCTTTTGTATCGGGGAAAATATCGGACTCGGTCACCTTGCCCCCGCGACGCTGGTGTTCGTCGATCGCCCTTTTCAGGAAGCTGCGGCTTTCCACCTGTGAAAAGCCCTGCAGGTGCATCGCCTCGACCGGCCCGTCGATGCCTTTGCGGATAAGGGTGACGCGTTCGAGCGAAACGAAATTGAAAACATCTTCGAGCGTGCGATCGCCCGCCTGCTGGCGGAAGATCACGATATCGGGGTTTTCCCTTTTCGGCTCGGGCTTCGGCGGCGCAACGGGCACCGGCTTCGGGGGTTCGGGTTTTGCTGGCGGGCGCAGGGCTTCCGCGCGCCGCGCCCTTTCCTGCGCCGCGCGGCGTGATTCTTGCGTCTGCAATTCGGCCAGCGCCTTGCGTATCTCGCCGGTCGCGCAGGTGTTCTCGGTCTTGATCGAAATATCGAGCGCGGTCTTGCCATGGTTGTTCTTGATGTCGGGGCGCGCGCCGAACTGCAGCAGGGTTTCCACCGCGCCGCAATAACCGCCAGCCACGGCGTACATCAGCGGCGTGCTGCCCTCGCCATCGACAAGGTTGCGCGACGCGCCGCGTGTGATCAGGAACTTTATGGCGTCACTCTCGCTGTCAAGCGCCGCCTGCTGGAGCGCCGTGCGTTTGGAGCCGCCGAGCCATGAAGTATCGGCGAGCCCGTCTATTTCGGCACCTTCGGCCAACAGCCGTTCCATGCGGCCAAGATCGCCCTTGCCAGCCGCCTTGACGAATTGCCGGTTGAGTTTTTCAGTCACGGACGCCATTACGGTTGCCCTCCCGCAATCTTGCCGAGTCTTGGCTTTTCGTTCGGGAACACGTCGCATTCCTCGGCCGTGCCGCCGCGCTTCACATGTTCCTGGAACGCCCGGCGCAACAGCTGCTGGTTGCCCATCTCATGGAAACTTTGCCTCGCCATGCTCTGCACATCGCCGCCCGGCCCCTTGCGCACGAAAGTGAGGCGCTCGAAAGAGGCGAAGTTGAACGCGTCTTCCAGCACAAGGTCGCCGATTTTCTGGGTGAACACCACGACCTCGGCATATTCTTTTTGCGTGCGCCGCGCGGCCTCGCGTTCCAGCGCCGCGCGTTGTTCAGCTGCTTGCTTGCGCGCGGCATCTTCGCCTTCGGCCAGCTTGCGCAGGGCTTCTCTTGCGGCAGCTTCCCTTTGCAGGACATGGGCGGCAATCAGCGTGATCATTTCGCCCCTTTTAAAATGCACCGCGTTGCCGAGTGGCGTCCGGCCCGCTTCGTCGGGCGTGTCGAGCGCCGCACCGCGTTCGAGCAGCAGCTTCACGGTATCGGCATTGCCGTTCTGTACCGCGATGTTCAGCGCGGTGTCGCGGATGGCATTGACCGCCTCGATCTTTGCGCCACGGTCGAGCAGCAGGCGCACGACCTCGGCTTGCCCGCGCCACGCGGCGGCGATGAGCGGCGTGTTCTCCCAGAAACCGGTACGCGCCTCGATATCCGCGCCTTCGTCGAGAAGTTTCCGGACGTTATCCACATTGCCGGATTTTGCCGCATGCAGCAGCGCCTTGTTGCGCGCCGCCTGCTTTTGTTCGGGTGTTTTTTCGCCCATGCCGAACATCAGGGTTGCCTCCCCGGCAGGGATTTCTTGCCGAGCGCATCGGGGAATATTTCGGCCTCGGCGAGCTTGCCTCCCCTGGACTGGTAAATCTCGAAAGCGTGGCGCAAGGCGGCCTTGTCGCCGAGCAAATCAAAACTGTCGCGCGTCATCGCCTCGACCGGCCCGTCCATGCCGTTGCGTAAGAGGGTAATACGCTCGCGTGCCGCAAAATTAAAAGTTTCTTCGAGGATGCGGTTACCGTGGGGGCGAAAGAACACAACCTCGTCGGCGTTTTCGGCGCGCACCGGCGCTTCTTTCTCTACAGCCGCCGGCGCAGGGGGCAGATCGATTTGGGGTTTGATGCCGAGCAGGTGATAGACTTCCTTGCGTCCGTCGGCGAGTGCGATGTCGACGACCGACTTGCCCGCGTGATTTCGCACGGACTTGTCCGCCCCGCGCTGCAACAATTCAGCCACCACGCCTGTGGTCTTGCTGCGCGTGGCGTTGATGAGCGCCGTGTCGCCGTCTTTGTCGGGCGACTTGATGTCGGCACCACGATCGAGCAGCAGCTGTAAAATATTGAGACGGCCCTTGATCGCGGCGACGGACAGCGGCGTCATGTTGTAATAACCGGTGGCGCGTTCCTCGATTTTCGCACCCCGCTCAAGCAGCAGGCGCACGGCTTCGATCCTGCCGTTGAACACCGCCGTGGCGAGGACGGTAAAGCCGTTGTCGTCGGCCGCGCGGGTTTCGATGTCGACGCCCTGGTCAAGCAGGCGGGCGATGGTTTCGACATCGCCTGCCGCCGCGGCGGCCAGCAATTTCTGGGGCAGTTTCTTTTTACCGAAACCGAACATCAGGGCTGCGCTCCTGCTGCAGGGCGCGGCTTTTGCAGCGTGGCGGGGAAAAGTACGCTTTCCTCCGTCTTGCCGCCACGCGCGACATGGAAGTTATAGGCTTCGCGCAACCTGTCTTTGTTGCCGAGGCTGGCGAAACTGTCGCGGGTCACGGCCTCGACCGCGCCGCCTTCTTCCTTGCGGATGAAAGTCGTGCGCTCGCGTTCGACAAAGTCGTAAATCTCCTCGACCACGCGCCCGCCGAGCATGCGCTTGAAAACGATTTCATCGGGATTCACCACCACGGGCGGCGGCGGGGGTGGCGGCCCGTCTTCGAGCAGGCGCGAGATATCGGAATGCCCTGCGCGGCGTGCCCAGCCTGCGGCGTTGGAGGCGTTGCTGCCCCCTCCCATGAGTCTGGCGTCTGCGCCATGCTCGAGCAGGTATTCGACCATATCCCTGCAACCCGCATACGCGGCGGCATGCAGCGGCGTGAATCCTGACAGGAACGTGCCTGTATTGACGTCTGCGCCTTGCGCGACAAGTTCTTTTACTTTTTCAAGATCGGCGGATACGGCCGCCGAATACAGCGCTTTGTTCAGGCGTTTCTGTTCTTTCTTTTTCGGGTCGCGGTTCCAGAAGGCCATGTTACGGCTGCCTCCCCGGAAGCGGTTTTTTGCCGAGTGCGTCGGGGAAGACTTCTTCTTCCGCGAGCTTGCCGCCCTGCTGCTTGTAAAGCCCGAAAGCGTAGCGCAGCTGCTGTTTATCGTCGATGGCTGAAAAGCTGTCGCGGGTCATGGCTTCGACCGGACCGTCCATGCCGTTGCGCAACAGCGTGATGCGCTCTTTCGACGCGAAGTTGAAACTTTCTTCGAGCAGGCGGTTGCCGCGCGCGCGGAAGAGGACGACTTCATCGAGATTCTCGACGCGCGTGACAGGCGCTTGTGCGACCGGTTTTACAGGCGTGGGAGAGGCTGCCACGACTGCTGACTCACCCGCAATACGCCGCACCAGTTCCTTGTCTCCCGATTTTCCGGCGAGTGAAAGCGGCGTGCGCCCGCGTGGGCCAGCGATGTTGACGGACGCGCCACGGTCGAGCAGGAAGGCCGCGAATTTGTATTTCTCGCGGATAAGCGCGTTCATCAACGGCGTTTCACCTTCATTGTCGGTCGCCTCGATATCTGCCCCGCGATCGAGCAGCGCCGCTGCCGCCGTAATATTGCCCTTGAAAGCGGCAATGTGCAGCGCGCCGCCGCCCCATTGGAAATTGCCGCGCGATTCAATTTCCGCGCCTTCATCGAGAAGGCGGTGGATATCGGCCGCGCTGCCCTTCTTGGCGGCCTTGCGCAGCTGGCGGTTTAACCGTGATTGCTTGTCGAGACCTAGCATCGGGAATCGGTATCCTATGACAATTTAAATTTGTCATAGCAATAGCATGGGCAACCCCCTCCATCAATCCCCTCGCCCTGTTTCAGGGCTCATAATCTCTCTCCGTTTATAATTATGAAAATA
>JAYUPV010000060.1:0-10679 GCA_043759865.1 Alphaproteobacteria bacterium
GCAGTCCGGCCTCGACATGTCGCCGATGATAACGCACAGCTTCCCGATCAACGACTTTCAAAAAGCCTTTGATGTCATGGCCTCGGGTGAATCGGGCAAGGTAATTCTCGACTGGACGAAATAACTCTAGTCCAGGAATCTGAAAGTCAGCGCCTTCAGGTATCCCGTTTCCTGCAACATGGGGTGAACGGGATGGTCGGGGCCTGCGCCCGAGACTTTTATCAGCTGGAAAGGCCGCCCTGTTTTCGCAAGCCCGCCCGAGACGACCTCAATCAGGTGCCGCGTTTCGGCGTGATAGGAACAGGACGCAAAAAACAGGAAACCGCTGCGCTCGACAAGCGGTGCAGATTTCATTGCAAGTTTCTGGTAGCCGCGCATGCCGGCGTTCAGGTCTTTTTTCGACTTGATAAAGGCCGGCGGATCGACCGCGACCACATCGTATTTGCGGCCGAGATGCGGAAGTTTCTCGAGCATCTCGAAAGCTTCGCCCTCGATGATGTTGCATTTCTGCGAAACGCCGTTCAGCGTCGCGTTTTTATCGACCATCTCGAGCGCGCTCGAAGATGAATCGAGGAAGGTCACATTCTGCGCCCCGCCCATCGCCGCCATGATGCCGAAACCGCCAGTGTGGCAGAACACGTCAAGCAGCGACCCGTCACGCGTCAGCTGCGATACCCAGCGGCGGTTGTCGCGCTGGTCGAAGAACCAGCCGGTTTTCTGGCCTTCCATGGGGTCGACGTAAAACTTCACAACGCCATCATGTATCTCGACAAGTTTCGAGGGCAGCTCCCCGTAGCTGACGGAAACGTTTTTCTCAAGCCCTTCGACTTCGCGCGCGTTGCTCTCGTTGCGCAGCACGATAGCCTTCGGCTTCAGCAGCGATTTCAGCGCATTTTCGACCAGCGGGAACAAAGCCTCCATCCCCGCCGTGTTCACTTGGCATACAATCACATCGCCGAAACGGTCGACAATCAAACCCGGCAGGCCGTCGCTTTCGGAATGGATCAGCCGGTAATAGGGCTGGCCGTACAGTTTGTCGCGGTAGACGATGGAATTTTCGACATGGTGATAGATAAAGAATTTCTCGATATTTTCCTCGGGCTTCATCGTCATGATGCGCCCGACAAGCTGCGGCTTGGGGTTGTAATAGCCGCGCGCGACGAAACCGCCCTTGTCCTGCGTGAAATCGACAAGCGAACCGGGCACAAGTGCATCGGCCTCTTTCGCGTTGACGACTTCCGAGCGGAAAACCCACGGATAGCCCATGCGTACGCGGCGCACACAATGTTCATTCAGGCGGATGGCAGGAAGTGCTGTCATGAAACTACTTTAAAATATCGCTGACCCATTGTGGCACAATTTCGGTGGCCTTGCCATAGAACTGCTCGCCAAAAGCGCTCGCAACCTGCGACGGCTCAAGGTTCAACTCGGCCGTCCGCGCCCCCGCCTGCCACGCGACTTCGACAAAACCGGCCGCAGGGTACACATTGCCCGAAGTGCCGATGGCGGCGAAAACCTCGCATTGCATCAGCGCCGCATAGATATCGTCCATATAAAGCGGCATTTCGCCGAACCAGACGACATGCGGGCGCAACCCACCTGCTTTGCTGCACACAGGGCAAACCGTGGCATCATCGAAATCATCGTCCCAGTCGGCAAGCCCGAGACAGGTGAAGCAGCGCGCCTTGCGCAACTCGCCATGCATCGGCAACACCCGCTTGCTGCCCGCGCGTTTATGCAAATCATCGATGTTCTGCGTGACCAGCGTCAAATCATCGCCCAGCTTTTCCTCGAGCGCGGCGAGCGCGAAATGCGCGGCATTGGGCTGGATTTCAGGGGAAACCAGCTGGCGGCGGCGGTCATTATAGAAACGGTAGACGGTTTCAGGGTCGCGCGCGAAACCCTGCGGCGAGGCCACATCCTCGATGCGGTGGTCTTCCCACAGTCCGTCCGCAGCGCGAAACGTGCGGATGCCCGATTCCGCCGAAATTCCCGCCCCTGTCAAAATCACCACGCGCATTGAAAAACTTTTCCTTGTGCTGCATTATGCCATCCGTCAGCAAGGGGAGTTATAGCATGTACTGGCCCGTCATAAAAATAGCGATTTCGGCCTGCGTTATCGCTTTTTCCTCGTGGCTTTCCGGTAAAAGGCCGGACCTTGCGGGGTTCATTATCGCGCTGCCGATAAGCACCATGCTCGTCCTCGCCTTTTCTTATACCGAATATAAAAACCCCGAAGCCGCAGCAAAATTCGCTATCAGCATTTTGACAGCGATACCGATGTCGCTTTTGTTTTTCGTGCCGTTCCTGCTGGCGAAGAAAATTCCCATGCCGTTCTGGGGCATGTATGCGACGGGGGTGGGCTTGATCGTCGTCGGCTATTTCATCCACTCCTTCATCATGGGCAAAGTGCAATGACGCATCCCGGACGCCATGATTATATCCGCGCCGTTTTCGCGCAGGAGCCGCAAGACCTGCAGGCTATCCGCGCCGCCATGAAAAAACCCGAAGACCAGATCAGCGTGCCGCCCGAAGACGGAAGGCTGCTGCAACTGCTGGTCGGGCTGGTCGGCGCAAAGAAAATCGTCGAGATCGGCACGCTTGGCGGCTATTCATCGACATGGATGGCGCAGGCGATGAAAAAAGGCGGCGTGATTTACACGCTGGAGCACGAAGAACGCCGCGCGAAAATCGCCGAAAAACATTTCAAGAAATACGCCAAGGGCAAAAGAATCAACATCATCCTCGGCAACGCGCATGACAACCTGCCCAAGCTGTCGAAAAAAGGCCCGTTTGACCTTGTTTTCATCGATGCCGACAAGGTCAGCTATTCAAAATATCTCGACTGGGCGGAAAAGAATGTGCGCAAGGGCGGGCTGATTGTGGGCGACAACACGTTTTTATTCGATGCCGTCTGGAGGGAGCAACCCGTCGACCGCGTTCGCCAGACCGCGCTGTTCTCGATGATCGATTTCAACAAACGCCTCTCCGACCCCGCAAAATACCAGAGCATGATGTTCAATACCGGTCAGGGAATGACGGTGGCGCGAAAGCTGTAGCTTAAATCGTCGTCAGGCAGAAAAACCCCGCCCCCGGCTGCGGGCAGATGATGCCGCCTTCTTCCGCCTCCAATGTGCGCTGCAGTTCCGGCACAATTTTGGACAGGATTTCTTTTTTGTCCAGATACCTGACCTCGAACATAATCTCGCCAAACGGGCGCAGCCAGCCTTTTTCCCCGCGAAACCCGCGCGGCAGATAAGCCGCTTTCGTCCCGTCCTGCAGTTCGGGGTTTTCCAGCACGCCGCGCAGGAATTTTATCTCGGCCGAAGGAACAAGCAAGGTGGTCCTGTACTGGACAAGGTCGGCAAGCGTGGCGTACCAGTAACCCTGATTGAATTTTGCCGGATAGTCCTCGAAGGACGGGTACACAACCAGCATGGGCTGTGTCGCTTCGAGAAAAGCTTTCGACCATATCTCCATCGCCTGCTGGCGCGGATGATTTTCGGTGCGGTAGCCGGTGTAGTTCCAGAACAGGAATTTCCTGGTTTCCGGTCCAATCGTCACGGCAATCTGGTCGGTGTCTCCGGCGGGTCTTGGTCGCATCGTTTTTTTCCTTACTGGGTCAGCAGGCCAAAGCCCAGCGACCCCGAATATTTAGGGTCTCAATTTACGTGCCCTTTCAAGCAAGGATTGCTGCTTTGACTCCGGAGCATCAGACATTTTGACATTCCAGTCCGTAAACAAAACATCGGATGCTTTGTCACCACGATAGATAAAAGATAACTCCAATTCAAATTCGCCTATCTTATGGATGTCGCGGTAAGTGGGCCCCCATTCCGAGAAAAAGCCTTTAGCCTTATAATCGTAACCACCATTTTGCGGATGCGTAACATCAATAATTTCCGGATAAATCACAAAACTGAGATGCCTGCGCATGTCTCCAGAATTAACTTCTTCAATGTAGTCCCGATATTTCTCCCACGCATCTTCTAAAAAATAATGTCGGCGCTCAGGCAAAGCATCAAGTTCCTATCCCATATAGTCCTCTATTGACTGTCTTTTTTTCCAATTCAAAAAATTCATTAGCAAAAAATGAACGGTTCCAGGATGCGCCAACACATCCTGTTTGATTCCATTACGCGCCAATTCTCTATCAGCACAATTTCTGCTGGATTCCGCGCAATCCTCAACAATCCATTTCGTAATAATGAAATCGTAGTCCGCGGGTCCCAGCTTGGTTAACGCACCGCTATAAATCATTCCTTTATTACACTGGGACTCGGGTATTGGCTCTTTTATAAATGTATAATTTTTGTCATCAATTTGAAAAATTAAACTTTGTCTGTGTTCCACTCTATGCCTCACAATCAAGTTTTTGAATTTGACTGTAAGCATATTGTAAATATTGCCCCCATGCCTCCTGCGAAAAGCGCGGCTTTCTGTCAGCAAATAGCTGCCTTACAAGAATACCTTTCGATGTTGGAAGTAGAGAGTTTTCTCGCACTATGTGAGCTAGGCTGTTGATTGTTGAAATAATTGTATCCGATTGGCCTTTATCGAATGTAAAGCGCGTTCCTTGTTGTAAACTAGAGACTGAAGGCAAGGTATCATGTGGTATCGGATATTCTTTTGCGCCCTGATAAAAACAAGATAAATCTCTCCCGCTGCATAAGCTAAGCTCCCATTTATCAATTATAAAGTTAACGGGAGCCTCTGGTTTTAATGGTAAAAATGTTAACGCCAGATTAAAGGGCGTTGACGGCTCTCCTGTCCCACAGAAGCTATCCTGATTGTGATAGTCCATCCGCCCCTCGACAGAGAAAGATATTCTGTCCTGCTCGGCAGGAAGATATTGTACAGATGTGGGAATAAAACCTCCCGACGCTCCTGTATGCCCTCCCATTTTTTCCAAGCGTGCCCGATGTTGCCTCACATATTGCTGGTATCCCTCCCACCCTTGCGGAGAGAAATATTTTTTCCGTGTCTCCATATCCAGTTTATTATACTTTGCAACCCCGTCTACTGTTCCATCAATGCGCTCATCGTTCCCATTTGCCATTCGAATTAATTCATATATTTTCTTTTCAAATCCATTCCGATCCGCGCTGGTAATCTCATATCCTCCGACAGATAAGGTTTTAGTCCTCTCTATTTCACGCCTTACATTCTCACGCTTATAATAAAGTTTATTTTCGAATGCTTTTTTCTGTTCTGCTTGCGCGGACTCAATAGCACCTGAATCATAAAAATCGCGCGCATAGCGTGGCGCGGCGTTTTGTGCATCCGCGTGTTGCACAAACCCCCAAGACAGCACGGTGACTGCAATTAGAAATATCCTATGCAGTGATGTCAAAGGCTAAGCCCCATACAAATCCGGGAACGCATCGGCGACGGCTTTGCGCAGCACAGTGGCGGTAGCGGCGACTTCGCCGCGCACGTTGCCCCAGACGCGGACGACGGCCATGCCTGCGCGTTCATATTCGGCCTGCAGGAAGGTTTCGATGATTTCGCCGCGTATGTTTTTGTCGTCGATGAGTTTTAATTTAAAGCGGCTTTTGTTGATGACAGCCGCGACGAGGGCGTCTTTCAGGTTAAAAGCGATGGTTTCGGCGTGGTCAGCGGCGGCGCCGGGCAGCGCGACGACAAGGCCGGATATTTTACCGGGCGCGACAAGCTCGATATGCCCCGGTTTCGGCATTTTACAATTGGGCATGCCCGAGGTGGTAACGGGCGGCGGCGCAGCGGGCGCGGCAGGCACCGCCGGTTTCTGGTCGATGGTAACGGCGGGCTTGCGCTGTTTCATCACCGCGATGTTGTCGAAGGCGAACAGAATGGCCTCGGCCAGCGTCAGCCCCTCGGCCTTGAAACCGCCCTGAACGCCACGAAGCCCCATGATGGCGTCGGTTTCGCTGTCCTGCTCCGTCATCTTCAGCATTTTTTCGAGGGCTGGCTTGTCCATTTTATTTTCTCCTAAGCATCGACCACCGGGAAGAACACGGGCTTCTCCGGCCTGTACCTGACTTCATAAACTTCCTCGAACGAGGATATGCCCCTATCGAGCGCGATCAGCCTGCCCGTTGCCGCGCGCAACTGCGACGCTTCGGCCGCTGTTGCTTTTTTCTTTTCGTCTTTTATCGTCAGCGCGTCGATAAGGTGGCGCAGGTTGATGGCTTCAAGCAACGCGGCTGCGATGCCGAGGGTCTGCACCACGCGGTGGTTTGCTTCGCCGCCGCCCGCCGTAAAGTTGAACGCCGTGTCCTTGCCACCCTGCCGGTGGATGATGCCCACGCGCAGGCTTTCGCCCGTGTCGGTGAACACGGCGGCGACGGTGGTGGAGTGGCTGATCTGCATCGACTTGCCGAGTTTTTTCAGCGCGCTCTGCGTCACCTCGATAGAAGCGTCGTAATTGTCCACGTTCAGCTGGGCGCATTTCTCGATGACATCGACATAGGTCGAATTGCGCGTTTTAAAAACATTGGTGCCGTTCACATAGGCAGCGCCCCAGTTATAGGGGTTGAACTCGCGCTCGTAGGCCGATTGCAGGCCGAGCCACAGGTCTTCCCAATCCATGCCCCTGCGTTTGGAGAAAAAACCGGCGCGGTAAAATTCCTGCATGATTTTTCCGGCGAGGCGCAAAGTCGTATGCATGTTCTGCGCGCGCGCGACGACTTTTTCGACTTCGCCGTCGCGTTCCAGCTTGAGAAAGATGCGGTTGGAGCGGATAACGTTGTGCCCATCGGCGGTGGGCGCAGGCCCGCCGTCTTCGTTCACGAAGATGACTTTTTCACGGATAAGCGCTGTGTTGAAATCGTCCATTTGCTCAAAACCGGACAGGAAAAAACTCAACTATCAGAATGCCATGCCGCCCCGTAAAGCGCAAATCCTATGCGGCCTTTTCATGCTCCGCCACCTCCTCCATTTTCAAGGCCAGAAACGCGCTGCCGAAGGCGAACAGGCCGTGAACCTCGATACCAAGGCGCTGCAGCGTGTCGAGCATCGCCAGCAGCTCGGAAACAGGAGCTGTGCCGTTCATCACGCGGCGGGCGAGGTCTTTGGCGATTGCAATCAATTCATCGGCGCAGAAAGGCTGCACAGGTTTCCGGCAGGCCTCCGCACAGGCGGTATGGAAAGCCTCTGTGTCAGTTTCTTCGAAATCGTGGCGGTTCTCGCGCTTTTGACCGGACGCGCCGTTGAAGATGAACAGGAAGCCGAGCGCCGCTGCGGCCGCCACAGCCACCACGCCGCTATGCCCCTGACTTGCTGCCTGCGCGATATGGACGATATTCTGGATGCCGGTTGTGATCATTGTGCGCCCCCTTTTTATATTTTTTGTATCCCCGAAAACGACCTTACGCCCGGCTGGTGAAGGAATAGTTAAGTAAAATGAGGCCTCTGTTTACCTCCCGTTAATCGGTTATTTTATGACAACCAAAATCGTTTTATTTCAGCCGCAAAAAAGTTATAGACTGACGCCCATGGCACAAAAAAAACGCAAAATAATTGATGCAACCTCGACCGTAGACGTGGAGGAGATTCGCCAGTTCGACGTTCTGGGCGAAAAATGGTGGGATGAATCGGGCCCCATGCGCCCCCTGCACCAGCTGAACCCCGTGCGGCTCGACTATATCCGCCGCATGGTATGCGATCATTTCGGCCTGCCCGACCGCATCAGGAGTTTACAAAAACTTAAAATCGCCGATATCGGCTGCGGTGGTGGCCTTGTCGCCGAACCCCTCTGCCGCATGGGCGCGAGCGTAACGGGCGTGGACGCAGGCAAAGAAAACATCCGCGTGGCGAAGGCGCATGCGAAACTGCACAGGCTTGATATCGACTATCAGGCGACGACGGTGGAAAAAATTGCGGCGTCGGGCAAGCAGTTTGATGTCGTGACGGCGCTCGAGATTATCGAGCATGTCGCGAATGTCGATGTGTTCATGAAGGCGGTGTGCAAAATCGTGAAGCCCGGCGGGCTGCTCATCATGTCGACCCTCAACCGCACGCCGAAATCATATCTGCTCGGCATTGTCGCCGCCGAATACATTCTGCGCTGGCTGCCCCCCGGCACGCATGACTGGAAAAAATTCCTGAAACCGTCCGAAATGGCGCGACATATCGAGGCTTGCGGGCTTGACGTAACCGATGTGCGCGGCCTCGTCTTCAACCCGCTGAACCGCCAGTTCGGTTTGAGCAAGACGGATATCGAGGTGAATTATTTGCTCACCGCGATCAAGGCTTAGCCTTATCTTCCGCCGAGATTTCTTCGGTTTTCAAAAATTCCGCCAGCTTGATTTTCGCCGTGCCGGGTTTCATGGGCTGTTGCTGGCTGGCATGGGGCGACCAGCCGATGGCGTAGATAATTTGAAATGTCGCGGGGATGCGGCCGTTTTTATCGGCGAATTTTTCGTGGTACACGCGCGCGGCTTCCATGATGACGCTGCGGCGCGTGGGTTTCAGGAGGCGGTTATAGGTCGCGTTCGATGCGCCCATGCCGCGCAGGTCCTGCATCAGCTTCAGCGGCGTGGAATAATCGACGGTAATTATATCGCTATCAACCACAGGCAGGGCAAAGCCGCCGCGCTGCAAAAGCGCGCCCATATCGCGCAGGTCGATGAAAGGTGATACACGGGGCGAAGCGCCGCCGGTGACGGAAAGCTCCGCCGTCAGCAGGCTTTCGCGCAACTCCCGCAACGTTTCACCGCCTAGCACCGCCGCAAGAAAAAGCCCGTCGGGTTTCAGTGCCTGACGTATTTGCACCAGCGCGCCCGGCAGGTCGTTGACCCAATGCAGCGAAAGATTGCTGACCACGGCATCGAGGCTCGCGGTTTTAAAGGGCAGCAATTCCTCGTCCGCAACCACGCCAAGCGCCGACTGCGCCGCCATGTTGCGGGAGATGTCGGAAGTAACGACAATCTCCGTCCCCGCCCTGCCGCGCAATGCTTTTGACAGTATCCCATGCCCGCCGAGGTCGAGCATGATGGGAAAAGTTTTTTTGACAAGCTCAAGCCGGTCGGAAAGCCGTGCCGCCACATCCTGCAGCAGGAAATCAAATTCGCCAATCGACGCCGCAGCGCGGTCGCGGCGCTGGCGCAAAAGTCTGCGGTCGAAAACGGCGGGGCTGGTCATTTGTCTTTGGGCGACGGGGGGCGCAGCTCAAGCGCGAGGTTTTTCATTTTCTTGAGCTGGTCGGCGACGAGGGCGACGTCTTTGTCGATCTCGGTTACGGTCGGCGTTTCCTTCATGTGGATTTCGCCGTCGCCGCCCTTCAGCAGCTTTTTCGCCTGTGCGTAGCTGTCCATCAACCGGCGGCCGATGCGCGGGGAAACGATGCTTTCGATAAGCGCCTGCGCGGCCTTGCTCTGCTCCAGAAGCGCGGGGTCCATTGCCGGTGCGGCGCTATAGGGCTGATACGTGTCGGGCTTCGCCGAAGAACCGCCGCCCCCGCCGCCTGCCGCGCCCCGTTGCCCGAGGACGCGCGAAGGTGCTGCGGTATAGCTTGTGTTCTTGGCTTCGACGGCGACTTTTTCCGTCGAGAGCGAGAAGCCCTTGGTCTGCAGGTTGACGGGGCTGCGGTTCAGGTTCATGTCGTGGTTCGAATCCATCGCCATCTGCGTCCGCGCCAGCATTTTCAGCAGCGCACCCGAAAACCGCGTGAAGCCCCACAGTTTCCACAGGCGTTTCATCATCGCATATTGCCGCTTCGGGCCTGAACCGCCTTCGGGCGGAGAAGAAACGATGAACGGGTACACACGCTGCGGCGTAACGCCGGTATGGGTGAAATAGCTTTCGCCGAGTTTGCCCACCTGTTCCACCGGCACGCGGAATTTTTCGGCGATAAAGGCCTTTGCGTCGTCGATGGACTTGATGTTTTTCGGCAGCATGAAGCTTGGCGCGTTCAGCATTGCGCCGTCGCCGCCGAGGCGGTTCGGCACGGGCAGAATTTTCGGGTCGAGCGACACCAGCAGGTTGTTGTCCCAGTCGCGGGAAACGGGAATGACCACGGCGATGTTTTCGATGCCGTCTTCGGTCACGATGAATTCGATATCCTGCGCCGACAAGCCGCGCGAGGCGCTGCCGACTTTGCCTTCCTCGACGAAGACCGATTTCACGGGCTTCAGCGTGACCGCGCCTTTTTGTTCTTCCTCGAATTCGCAGGGCTCGCATTCGGCGAGCATGTCTTCGGGGTCTTTCGGCTTCACGGGCTGGCCGGGCATTTTCGGCATCACTTCGCCAATCCAGCGCGGGAACGGGATGTTATAGCGCGACATCAGCTCGAACACATGCAACTCAAGCCGGGGTTCGGGCAGCAGCCCCACTTGCGAAGCCAGAATAATGTCGGCCGCATCAAGCTCCATGATCGCGCCTGCTTCGGTGAAGGTGACTTCTTTGTCTTCCTTGATCGGCCAGCTGGTTTTCTGCGGGTTCTCGACTTCGATGAACACCGGCTCGATCGCTTCGTCGATACGCTCGGGGCTGGGGAAATAGGTGTCGCCCACATACCAGCTTTCGTCGGTCTTCGCGCGCAAGGAGGCGTAGTTTTCGACATAGCCGAAAATCGCCTTGCGGTTTTCTTCCACGTCGTCGGTCATGTTAACGGTGTCCATGGTGACCGGTTCGATCAGGTGGCCGCTCCACTTTTTGCCGTCGAGGTTGTGCGAGCCGCGCGAAACCGCGTTGATGAT
>JAYUPV010000061.1:0-2782 GCA_043759865.1 Alphaproteobacteria bacterium
CCGCTACACGCCCTCGCTCGACGACGTGCTGGCGCTCGCCCCTTCCATCTTGCGTCACCGCATGGCGCTGCACTTCTCCGCACGGGCGGAAGGCAAGACGCTTGACGATATCATCAAAGATATTTGCGGCGTTATTGGTTAGAGTTTCGCCATCAGCGGATACTGCGCCATTTCCTCATAATGCGAGCCGCTCTTTGACAGGTTGCTGCGGTAGAGGATAAATTCATTCACCTCGAACGGGTCACCGGAGAACAAGTTGTGTTCCCGCATAAATTCGCCGATTTTTGCTTCCGGTGCCGATTTGGCGAAACGGGCAAGCGTGACATGCGGGACATATTTGCGATTTTCGAATTGCACGCCCGCTTTTTCAAACGCGCGGTCGATTTTTTCCTTCAAGCGGTGCAGCACTTCGTTGTACTCCACACCGACCCACAGCACATAGACATCTTTGCCCTGCACGAATGCACCTGTGCCCTTAAGTTCAAGTTTAAAAGGCTCAACGCGGATGGATGACAGCGCATCATGCGCGTCCTCGGCCATGCCTTCATCGACATCGCCCACGAAAGTGAGGGTGATGTGGTAATTTTCGCGCGGTGTCCAGCGCGCGCCGTCAATGCCTCCCTGCAAAAGCGCAAGCCGCTGGCGCAGGAGAACGGGAACAGAAAGGCCGGTGAACAGGCGTATCATGGGCAGCCTCTAGGGGCAGGGATTGGGTACAAGAGCGTGGACAGCGTTGATGTCGTCAACCACGGCGTCGGACAATTTCAATTCCATCGCCGCGATATTCGATTTCAGCTGCTCCATTTTCGTCGCGCCGATAATGGTGGAAGTCAGGAACGGCTGGCGGTTGCAGAAAGATATCGCCATCTGCGTCGGGTCGAGCCCGTGTTTTTTGGCGACGGCGTGATAGGCGCGGATGGCTTCTTTGGCTTTCGGTTTTTTGTAGCGGGAACCACGGCTGTCTATATCCCAGCGCGAACCTTTGGGGATTTGTCCGTCGAGATACTTGCCCGATAATGTACCGGCACCAAGCGGCGCATAGGCGAGCAGACCCACTTTTTCCTGCATCGCCATTTCAGCAAGGCCGACTTCGAAAGAACGGTTCAAAAGGTTGTACGGGTTCTGGATGGAAACAACGCGCGGCAGGTTATTGACCGCATGGTTTTTCAACCAGGTCATGACACCCCACGGCGTTTCGTTTGAAAGGCCGATATGGCGCAGCTTCCCCGCTTTTACTTGGTCCGCAAGAGCGCGCAGGGTTTCGAGAATAGCATCGGATTCTTTTCCCGACACGCCGTCTTCGCCATAGCCGAGCTTGCCGAAGCTGTTGACGGGGCGTTCCGGCCAGTGAATTTGATAGAGGTCGATGTAATCAGTCTTCAACCGTTTCAGGCTGCCCTCGACCGCCTCCACCATCTGCGCGCGCCCGAGGGCTGTTTCCCCGCGCCTGATCCATGGCAGCCCCGGTGCCGGGCCTGCGATTTTGGTGGCGATCACGACACCAACGCGTTTTTTGCTTTGCGCGAGCCAGTTGCCGATGATTTCTTCGGTGCGGCCGTATGTTTCGGCCTTTGGCGGGATGGCGTATAATTCTGCCGTGTCAAAAAAATTCACGCCCTGCACTACGGCATAATCCATTTGCGCGGATGCTTCATCCTGCGTGTTCTGTTCGCCGAAGGTCATTGTGCCAAGGCAGATGGTACTGACCTTGACGCCGGTCAATCCAAGATTCCGGTATTCCATGAACTGTTCCGCTTTTTTTATTGTTCTTCTTCGGGCTCGGGGGAAGTTTCTTTTTCTCCCGGCTCCCTGACGAGCAGCTCGGCCACGGAGGGGAGAAGATTGTTGACGATGATCTTGACGCCTTCGGCCGTCGGGTGGATGCCGTCCTGCTGGTTCAGCTCGGGCTTCATGGCAACGTCTTTCAGGATGAAGGGGTACAGCACCGCGTCATACTGCTTGGCGAGGTTCTTGTACATATTCGAATAGGCTATCGCCGTCTGGTTGCTGTCGATGCCAAAGGCGTTCATGCCGGCGAGCATGACAGGGATGCGGCGGTCTTTCAGTTTTTCCATCATGCGGCGCAGGTTTTCCCGCGTGATGGCGGGGTCGATGCCGCGCATCATGTCGTTGCCGCCAAGCACGATCAAGACGTAATCAGGCTTGATGCGCAGGGCGTATTCGAGCCGGTTGAGAGCGCTGGTTGTGGTGTCGCCGGAGACGCCGGAATTATAAACCTTGACCGGCAGGCCCTCCTTGATCAGCCTTGCTTCGAGCTGCTCGGGCAGAGCTTCGGTTTGTTTCAGCCCGTAGCCCGCGACAAGGCTGTCGCCGAAAACGAGCAGCACTTTTTTATCGGCGGCATGGCCGACGGCCGGCCACAGGGCGACCAGCAAGCACAGGGCAATAATGGAGTTTTTTAACACACCGTACATAATGAGTGATAATAGCGCGCAAGCTGCTCTACTGCCAGAGATTAAACACACCCCTCCCGCTAAGGCCTTGATAATATCGGCGAAAGTATTGGAAATTGCCTTTGCCGCGCCCCATATTATTCAGGTGGTTTCTCCAACAACCGGTTCTTGAAAAATGTCACCCATCCTCTCCCTTGAAAATGTGAGCCTGAGCCTCGGCAGCGAGGCCGGCATGGTGCATATCCTGAAAGAGGTTTCCATCAATCTGCCGCCAGCCGAAACGGTGAGCATTACCGGCCCGTCGGGTTCGGGAAAGACCACACTTTTGATGGTGCTGGGCGGGTTAGAGCGTCCGACCACGGGCAAAG
>JAYUPV010000062.1:0-13942 GCA_043759865.1 Alphaproteobacteria bacterium
TGAAACTGCATGTTGTGCCGAAGGCTGGACATGTGCCCGCGCTTTGTGATGACGCATCGCAGCAATTTATTTTTGAACATCTTTCTGTGGCTTGAAAGAAAATTTCTGCTGCGGCGCATCATGTGCCGTTCTGGAAAGATTTGCATGAATACGCAATAAAATAATACGCTTTCGCATTTTCAGCGTGTGACAAAAATGCCGATTCCGGTTTATCCTGACTCAGGTTTTATCATTTCAGAATGCAGCAATTTTTTTATGTCGATTCGATACTTTTGAAAGGCAGGCAGAACATGGCACCGAAAAGCAACACCGCCCGGCAGGAAACTGAAGACCAGCCCGTCCGCGTCACTTCAGCGCGTTCGTTCTACCTCAATAAATCCGGTAAAAATACCAACGTGCCAGAGCAGAATGACGGCTTGCTGTCGAAAGAATCCGACTGCTGCTCCCGCGCGACGGACTAGGCGGCCGCCCGCAGCTTTTTCTGCTCGCTGCGCATATGCAGGATAAACCCGTATAAGTTCTCCGCATCAAGGCCGTGCAGCATCAGGCGGAAGCCAGCATGCATGGTCGATATCGGCACCATCGGGTGACGGTTGCTGACGAAGGCCAGCACCGCCTCGCGGTTGAATATCCGCGCAATATAAAGGCCGATGGTTTCATCAAGCTGCAGCGAATTACTCGACCGCCAGAAATCGCGGTCGGCGAGGAACAGCCCGAACATCGGCGTATAAAGCTCGATTGCCGTTTGCAAGTCGAGGCAATTGTGCCACTTGTCCGGCAGGGGCGCGATATGCGCGTCGGTGTCGTCGATTGCCGAAAAATCTATTTTATCGAGCGCTACGGGAAGTATCTGCCGCCCTTGAGCGTTCAGCTGCGCATTGACCTCGATAATAAAATTGAAAATGTTGAGGTCGTGCTGAATGAAAGTGTTCCCGCCAAGGTCGCGGATGGTGCAGGGCTTCAGGGGGTGCGGGTGCATTTCAAGCCCGCCGATATTATCGCCGATGAATTTCAGCATCTGCGAGCCGATGTTGAAATGGCGGATGATAAGGTAGTTGGCATCGCGGCTGACGAAATACGTCATGCCCCAGACGATAAGGCCATGCAAGGCGCGGGACGAGGTGAGCTTCGACGGCAGCACCGTGCGCAAAAGCTGGGTCAGCACAATCGCAAGCTTGGCGAAGGGCCGGACGAGCGGCAACAGAAACTGTCGCGATTTCGTGGCGTTGTTCCGCATCAGTGCTTCCTGCGCGCAGAGCGAAATAAACGTGCTGCGGTCAAGCGACAGTGCCACCCACGGATCGGGGTCCTTGAAATTGTGGTTCGCGATATCGTATGCCATCAGCAGTTCCCCAGCTCTTCCAGCTGCAGGCGGTAGAGCCGCCCGACGGTCTTGGCGGTTTTCACGATTTTCTCTCCCATACCGGGGATATCGAGGATGCCGCTTTCCAGCGTCTGTTCAAATTCCGCCATGTGGTCGTCGTCATTGGCGGCGTGGTAGAGCAGGAAGCTGACCTGATCGTCTTTGAGAGACAATTGCTTTTGTATCGAACGACCCCATTCGCCGGATTTTTTCTGGCCGAGCCCCTCGATAATGAACATGCCGCCCAGAAGATCGAAGGGGTTGGGCTGCGTTGCGCGGTGGAACATATAGGCGCTGAGCGCCTCGGATCCGATATTCTTTTCACCGCCTGTGATATCTTCCATCGTGCCGCCCACGGAAACGAAGTTTTTTTCCAGCATGCGGTAATCCATATGCTCGGTCACGGCGTGTTTCATGAAGGTGGAGCGGTGGCCGGCATATTCCTGGGTGATGCTGGAAGCGGCGCGCGCGATCCAGCACGAGCCTTCCACCACCTGCTGGCGCTGATTCAGCAGCAGTTCGCGGTAATCTTCCAGCCGGAATTTGCCACGGTTGAGCTTGTCGATCACGGGGACTTTGTTGAGGCTCGAGGAAAATTCTCCCCAGACCTTGATAAGCCCGCGCATTACCTGTTCCGACTGCTTCGACATTATACGACCTCCAGCATCATAAATCCGTTCATCGCCCGCCCGCTTTCGGGAACGTGGCACAATATTGTTTCGCCTTTTTCGAGCTTGCCCGAATAGAGCAACTCCTCCAGCAGAATGAAAATCGAGGCGCTGCCGGTGTTGCCCTTGGTATATAGGTTGGTGAACCATTTTTCTTCATCAATCATCGCGCCCGCCGCCTTCAACAGTACGATTACTTCCTCGCGCAGCGAATGCGAAGAATAATGGCTGACAAGATGGTCGACAGCGGCGATGTCGATTTTTCCGTTATCAATAAGTTCAAGGTAATGCGTCACCCAGACGGGCAGCATCTGTTTCATCAATTCGAAATCCTGATAGAGCATCAGCGCGCCGTTTTCCATGGCGACGGCGGGGCTGCCGAAATCGCCCCAGTAGCGCATGCCGTTACCGCTTTCCGTACCGCCCGCCACCATGCAGGTGCGGAAGCGGTCGGCGTAGGAACGAATATCGATCCACTTTATTTTCAGCGATGGCGCGCGGTGGTTCGGCTTGGTTTCAAGGATGGCGGCACCCGCGCCGTCCGACAGGGTAAACCGCAGGAAATCGGCCTGAAACGGTACTTCACCGGTTTCAATGTAGCCGCCGGTATGCTCGTAAAAACCGGGACGGAAATAGCGGCTGGCGAATTCGCTGCCGCTGACCGCGGCACAGGCATGTTCGCCGCAGCGCATTTGTGTGTAGGCCGCCTTCAGCGCCATCAACGCGCTCGCGCAGACACTCTGGAAGCTTGCGATTTCGACAGGCGGAATGCCAAGTTCGGCATGCACATGGGAGGCAAGCCCCGGCACCATCAAATCGCCGATGGTGGTAGAGGTCGCAAGAAAAGAAATATCCTTGGCCGACACTTCCGATTTTCCGAGCGCGAGATGGATGGCCAAGGCCGCCATGCCAGCGTTGCTGTAAAGCGGCTGGCCTTCCCTGTCCATGGCATAGTGACGCGATTTTATCTTGTTCTGGCGCAGTACCAACGCACGGTAGCGCGAGGACGCACCGCCGATGCGGCCGATGAAGTCCTCGATCTGCGGGTTGGCGACGGGTTCCCCCGGCAAAAACGCGCCCATGCTGTTAATGTAAACGTCCTGCACGGCCTGCCCCGGAAGAAGTTGAAACTACCCGAATTTGGGGCCGATATTGCGTTTTGCGGCGCTGGCGGGCGGCAAGAGCTTGTCAGGCTCGTTGCCGTTCGCCGGCTTTTTTCCGGCGCTTTCCGGCAGCAAACCCTCCCTGCGGAAAAGAGCGTCGGGGTCGAGCTCGCGGCCCATCATCTCGACGAACAGCTTTTTCGGGTCGGTCGTGCCGCCCTGCGAATAAATCGTTTTTCGCAGGCGCTCGGCGATGTCGGTGGCGTAAAGCCCCTGTTTTTCGAAAAGCGAGAACACATCAGCCTCGAGCGCCTCGGCCCATTTATAACTGTAATACCCCGCCGCATAGCCGCCCGCGAACAGGTGGCCGAAGCCGGTCGACTGCGTGCCAATACCGTTTTCTCGCGGGAATATCCACGCTTCCTTGATAACAGCGTCCTCGAACGCCTCGACGCCGGTGATTTTCTTGGGGTCGGTCGAGTGCCATTTCATGTCAAGCATGCCGAAGAAAGTCTGGCGCAAGCCCATATAACCCGCGTCGAAATTCTCCATGTCGTTTATTTTCTTGATGATCGCAGGGTCAAGCGGCTGCTTCGACACCGGATGCTTTGCAAACGTGTCTAGCGTTTCTTTTTGCTTCGCCCAGTTTTCCTGCAGCTGCGACGGCAGCTCGACGAAGTCCCATTTCACGTTGGTGCCGGTGAGGGAGCGATAGTCGCCCTCGGCCAGCAGCGCGTGCAACCCATGGCCGAATTCGTGGAACACGGTGCGCACTTCGTCCATGCTCAACTGCGTCGGGTGACCGGGCGTGGGCTTGGCGAAGTTGCAGGTGTTGGTGACGATGGAAAACTCGTTCTCACCCTCCTCGCTCAGGCCTCGGTTGCGGAAGGTGCTCATCCATGCGCCGTTGCTTTTCGCACCGGGTCGGGCGTAGTAATCGGCATAGAACAGCCCCACCATCTCGCCCGTCTTTTTGTCGGTCACTTCATAGACCTTCACATCGGGATGATAGACGGGGTATTTGTCCTTGGTTTCCGTCATGTTGATGTTGAACAGCTTTTCGGCATGGTGGCGCAGGCCTTCCAGCACCTGTTCGAGATCGAAATAAGGGCGCAGGGTTTCAAGATTGAGCTGGAAGGTGTCTTCCTTCAGCTTGCGGCTGTAATAGCCCATGTCCCAAGGCTTGAGGTCGGCGATTCCGTCGGACTTTTGCGCGTGATCTGCAACTTTCTTCACGAATTCCTCGGCGGCGGGTTTGTAAACCGCTTCGTTCTTGGCGAGGAAGCTCATGACGGTTTTTGAATCCTTCGCCATGCGGTCATCAAGCACATAATCTGCGTAGTTGCCAAAGCCGAGAAGCTCGGCCTTTTGCTGGCGCAGCGCCACGATATCGAGAATAACCTGCCGGTTGTCGAACGGACCGCCGAAGGCGATGTTCGTGCGCGCCTTGTGGATTTCTTCGCGCAAGGCGCGGTTCTCGGAATACTCGGCGATATCGATGGGCGGCGGCGAAAGCTTGATAAGCCATTTGCCGGCGAGGCCTTTTTCTTCGGCATAGTCCTTGTACATCGCCTTCACGCGATCAGGCAGCCCGCGCAGGTCGTTTTCATCGTCGATGACTTTTTCAAACGCCGCCGTCGCCTTTACGGTGTTGTTCTTGAAGGTGGTGGCAAGCTCGGCCAGCTTTTCATCGACGGCGCGCATCTGGTCTTTCTTAACATCATCCAGCAACGCGCCCGAGCGCACGAACCCCTTGTAGGTTTCTTCCAGCAGCATCGACTGTTCGGGCGAGAGTTTCAGGTTTGCACGGTCGTCATGCACGGCTTTGACGCGCTTAAACAGGTCACTATCCATCATGATGTCATTGGAATACTGCACGCCCAGCACGGAGACTTCGGATTCAATCGCGCGCAATGCATCGTCGCCATTCGCGCCTGCGATGTTGCCGAAAATCGTGGTCACGCGGCTAAACTCGCGACCCGCAAATTCCAGCGCCTCGACGGTGTTCTTGAATGTGGCAGGGGCGCGGTTGTTCTTGATGTCTGCTACCTGCTGCTTTGCCTCGGCCATGAAATGCTTGATGGCGGGCATGAAATGCTCTGTCTTCACAAGATCAAGCGGCGGCGCCCCGTGCGGCAGCTTCGGGCCGTTGACCAGCGGGTTTGATAAAAGGTCGTCAGGCGTTTTGGACATATGTTTGCCTTTTTTAGGTTTTGCTATAAAAGATTAGGGTATCTTAAGGGTGAGTACAGAGCGGAGCAACAAAGGATATCTTTGACATAAAAGCGAGACTGCTTATAAGAAAAACTCTTCTATCTCTTTTCATGTTCATGCATTTATCCATGCCGGCTATGGGGCAACCAAGCGCGGCCACCCCGCAAGAACAAAAAAAGTCTGAAATAGCCACGTTAAAAGAAAACGCCGCAGCTGAAGACCCTGCAGCGCAACTACAATTAGGCTTCTTTTATTATTGGGGTACGAGTGTAACCGCTGATTATGATGAGGCAGAAAAGTGGTACCTGATGGCTGCGATACATGAGAATACTGCCGCACAACAAGGCCTTGCGCGTGTATATCAGCGGAGGTCACGCGACAAGCATGATCAGACGGAAGCCTTTTTCTGGTACTCGCTTTGCGCGAAGAACTGGAAACCTTACGCAGGCTGTGAACAAGTCTACCCCAGTTGCCCCGATGGCAGGGACGTCATGAGAAAATACCTGTCAGACGAGCAAGTTTCAGCAGCAGAAAAACGCGTTGAAGAGTGGAAGCCCCCCGCAGCTCCCGTCCCTGAAAAATAAAATTTTATTCTATAGCCGCACCCAACGCAACCTGAGCGCATTCAGGATAACCGACACGGAACTTAGCGACATGGCGGCGGCTGCGATCATGGGGTTGAGGTGGATGCCGAAGGCGGGATAAAGAACGCCCGCCGCGATGGGCACGCCCGCGAGGTTGTAGACGAAGGCAAAAAACAGGTTCTGGCGGATGTTATTCATGGTCGCTTTTGACAAGTGCAGCGCGCGCACGATGCCCATGAGGTCGCCCTTGACCAGCGTCACGCCCGCCGAATGTATGGCGATATCGGCGCCCGGTCCCATGGCAATGCCCACATCGGCCTGCGCGAGAGCGGGTGCATCGTTGATGCCGTCGCCTGCCATGGCGACCACCCTGCCCTCTTGCTGCAATTGCACGATAAGGCGGGTTTTGTCTTCGGGCAGCACTTCGGCCACGACTTCACCGTTGCCGAGTTTTTTGGCGATAGCACCTGCGGTCACTTTGTTGTCGCCCGTCAGCATGACGATGCGGATGTTGAGGGAGCGCAACTCGCGCAGCGCCTCGGGCGTGGTGATTTTTACGGTGTCGCCGACTGCGATGATACCCATGAGCTTACCGGACAAGGCCGCGAACATGACCGTCGCGCCCGTGCCGTAAAGCTCGTCGGCGCGCTGCAGCAGCGGAGTGACGTCGACGCCCTCCATCAACCCGATATTGCCGAGCAGCATTTCTTCGCCATCCACCCAGCCGCGCAAACCCTGCCCCGGCAGCGCAAGGAAGCCGAAGGACGGCGGCAGCGCGAGGTTTTGCGCGGCAGCAGCATGGATAATCGCCTGGGCGATCGGGTGTTCGCTGCCTTTTTCAAGCGCGGCGGCGAAAGACAATAAACGATGCGGCTCGATACCTTCGGCCGGAATAACGGCGGTGACGGCGGGTCGGCCCTCGGTCAGCGTACCGGTTTTGTCGACCACAATCGTGTCGACCCTTTCAAGCAGCTGCAGTGCCTCGGCCTTGCGCACCAGCACCCCCGCCTGCGCGCCGCGCCCGATGCCGGTCATAATAGACATCGGTGTGGCAAGGCCAAGGGCGCAGGGGCAGGCGATGATCAGCACCGAAACGGCTGAAACCAGCGCATAGGCAAGCGCGGGCGCGGGGCCGAACATGGCCCAATATATATAGCTGATAATAGCGACCGTCACGACCGACGGCACGAACCAGAAAGCGACGGCATCGGCAACGCTCTGGATAGGCGCGCGGCTGCGCTGCGCCTCGGCCACCAGCTGCACGATACGGGCGAGCATAGTATCGTTGCCCACCCTTTCGGCGCGCATGACGAAGCTGCCGTCGCGGTTGAACGTGCCGCCGATGACAGGGTCGCCCGCCTTTTTCGCGACGGGCATGGCCTCGCCGGTCACCATCGATTCATCAACATGGCTTTCACCGTGATGCACGAGGCCGTCTACCGGCACACGCTCCCCGGGGCGCACGCGCAGCATGTCGTCGGGCACGATTTTTTCAAGCGCGATATCTTCGTCCTTGTCGCCGTCGACGCGCCGTGCCGTCTTGGGCGCAAGGTCGAGCAGGGCGCGGATGGCGCTGCCGGTTTTCTCCCGCGCGCGCAGCTCCAGCACCTGCCCCAGCAGGACGAGCGTGACGATGACCGAGGCTGATTCAAAATAGACGTTGATGCCGCCGTCCTCGCGGTGAAAGGCCTCGGGGAACAGCTGGGGCGCAAGCGACGCGACCATGCTGAAGCCCCATGCGGCGCCCGTGCCCAGAGCGATGAGCGTGAACATATTGAGGTTGCCGGTGCACAGCGAATTAAACCCGCGCACAAAAAAAGGCCAGCCTGCCCACAGAACCACGGGTGTCGACAAAACCATCTGCAAGCGCATGATGACCAGCGGCGAGATGAGGCGATCGGTATCAAAGAAGTGATGCGCCATTTCGATGCCGAACACTGGCAGGGCCAGCACCAGCGCGATCCAGAAGCGTTTCGACATATAGGCAAGCTCGGGGTTATCCCCCGCTTCGCCCGTGATCGTTTCGGGTTCGAGCGCCATGCCGCATTTCGGGCAGGTACCGGGGCCCAGCTGCCGCACGCCTTCGCACATGGGGCAGATATAAAAAGCATTGGCACTCCCAGGCGCGGCTGGAAATGCACCCTCCGCCGGTTTCTCGCCGGCGCAGCAAGCATGGGGCTTGGCTTCTTCTGTCGGGGGCTCGGTCATGCCTTGGCTTTTGCGCCTTCTTTGGCGGACAGGCCGCGTTCATGCACGCTCAGCTGCTGGCGCGCGGGGGTGAAGAATTTTTCCAGCACTTCAAGTGCCTTGTAGGCATTGCAGGCGCCGCAGACGAAAACATCGAGCGCGACATAGTCGATTTCCGGCCATGTGTGGATGCTGATATGCGATTCCGCGAGCGTGGCGACACCCGTGATGCCCGAGCCGTCGCCGAAGCTGTGCAGGTGGACATCCAGCACCGTCGCGCCGCAGGCCTCGGCCGCGCCGCGCAGCGTAGAGCCGATGCCCGCCTCATTCTGCATGTTGCTGCAGCCCCAGAAGTCGATGAGCAGGTGCAGCCCCGGCGCGATAAAATCGCCGGTCAGCCGACTGTTGATTTTTGATAGAACAATATCTTTTTCCATTCCGAGTCCTTCAGGTTGTGCTTCCAGATAAAGGCGTCCAGCACATAGTGGACAGCCTGAGGCAAGGCCAAGAGGGGAATCAGCCAAACCATAATATCTTCCGACTTGACGGGGGGCAACCCGCTAAAAACGCCAAAAATGCCACCATGCTCGCGCCAGACAAGCCCATCCCACAGCCCTTCCTCGATAAAAGCAATGCCGAACAGCAGCAACAGGAATATGGGCATTGTTTTCCAGCTGAAAAGCCGGCCGAGGACGGGCGCGACATAGGGCTTTTTGTCCATATCGTCCTGATTGCGCCCGAAAACCCAGACCAGCGCCATATAGGGGATGCCGTGGGCGATGACGTTTGTGGCGGTAAAGGCGATGTCATTGTTGAACACGACAATGCCCACACCCCACGACAGCGCCGTGCCGAGCAGCAGCAGGTGTTTCGGAAGGTTGACGGTTTTCTCCCGTGACGAATAATAAATTTCCTTTGCGGCATAGGCTGCGAGAGCCGCGCCGAAAACGACGCCTGTCGCGATGCCGAGATACGGCAGGCCGAGGTTGAAAAAGTCACCCGCGATGAACCAGCTGAAAACGCGGTGGCTGGAGTGCCACCAGGCCAGAGGAAAAAGCGTGGCGAGGTAAATGGCCGACTGGTCTATCCATCTTGTCCATTTCGGCCGCGCCCTTTCGCCCCTCGCATAGATCATCATGAACCCGTATTGCTGCCGGATAAAATGATAAACGGCGAGGTAAGCCAGCACGCGCCAGAACACGAGCGGCCCGAAGCTGTAAAGTACCACACCCGCAAGCCACACGCCGAGCGGCACAAGGGTATAGAGCATCTGGCGTTTTTTTAGTTCCTCGCGATCAAGATAGGTACGAAAAATAGTGCTGTAAACATGACTGACATCCACCCCCACCACCAGCAGCAGCCACAACCATGGCGGCGTGCCGTCGAGCAGGGCGATTTTATCACGGAACAAAATGACGGCGGCGGTCACGATGAAGGCGGGGCCGAGGATGAAGCCGAGATCAAGCCTGGCGGAAGATATCCACGGCTGCTTTTTCATTCAAAGCTCCGTCGCGAATTTTATATTCAGATGTGTGAGCGCGTTTTCTGCCGCGCGCACGCCATGGGTGTAGGCTTCCTCGAAAATAGATATGCCACTCATGTCGGAATGGGCGCGGAACAGCGGCGGTTCCTGCTTCAGTAATTTGCGCCGCGCTTCACCCCAGATGAAGCCCTTCACAGGGCGTATCATCGCATGGCCCCATATCCAGACATCGAGCTGTTTCACATGCCCCGTCAACTCGGGATGCACGGCAAGTAATTCATCGAGAAAAATATCGCGCCATTGCTCATAGCTGCGGTCAAGCGCTTCCTGCCGCGCTTCTTTCGGCGGCAGATGGCTGAGCGGCCAATAATAAGTCAGCACAGTCTGGAGCGGATTGTTTTTCAGGCTCTGATGCGTGGCGACAACATAGCCGAGCAGCCTGCTGCCGTAAATCATGTTGTCCCATGCCAGCTCCGCGCCCTTGCCCTCGGGCAGTTTGTCGAGCGTGATATTGGCGACGGCCCAGGGGGCGTAACTGAACTCCGCCGCGCCTGCTTCATCGGGCTGCAGGCGTGACGATATGAATTGTGGCGTGGCCAGGATACAGGTCCTGGCCCTGATACGCCGCGATATGCCCGACCGGACATCAAAATAATCGACGGTCACGCCACCGTTTTCTTTTTTGACCGAATAGACCAGCGAATGGGGGCGGATATTTTTGCCGATGGGTTCCTGCAGCTTGCACACGATCCAGCCGTTGCCCTCGGGCCATGTCACAAAACCGTTCGGGTCGGTATTGGCGGCAGCGCCCGAGCGCGCAGCGAAGTAATGCAGCCCCGCCCAGGCCGAGGTGTCTTCGAGCGTGGTGCCGTAATCGTCGCGGCAGCTGTAATCGACATGCCATTGCAGGTATTTAGAGGTATAGCCCTCTTTGTCCATCCATTCCTTCATGGTCAGGGTATCGAGCTGCAGCCATTCGGGATCCTGCGCGCTTTCGTCGACGGGAATGGCAAAAAGTCGTTTGCCGTCTTTGCCTCTTTTATTTTTCAAATCTTCGACATAAGCGAAGAAAGCATCGTACTGCTTGTGATCTTCATCGGTCGCGCTTGTCTGGGGCAGCATTGTTTCCTGCCAGCGCCCGAACATGTACAGCCTTTCATGCGGGTCGGAGCAGATATAGAACTCATTATAAACCGGCAGTCCCTGCTCGTCATAGGCGGTGATGATATCAAGCTCGCGGAACAACGTACGGACAGCCTTTGAATCTTCGGTCAGCAACGGTACATAATGCGCGCCCCACGGATAGGCCGAAACGCTGTTGTTTCCGCTTTGTGCGTTTCCGCCTGTCGCGCTTTCAAGCTCCAGCAGCGCAAAATCGTGCATGCCCGCCTTGTGCAGGCGATAGCCCGCCGCAAGCCCCGCGATTCCGCCGCCGATGATGATCGTATCGTGCTCGGTTGTTTCCGCAGGTGCAGGAAAGCCCCTCTTCCACAGCTGGTGGCCGACCTTGGCCGAAGCACCGAGAATTTCGCCGGTCACGGGTGATGCCGCGAAAGCAGGAGAAATAAAACGCCCGAGCCCGAGCGCCGCCAGCAGCGCCGCACCGCCCTTCAGTAAATGCCTGCGTGTGAATTTCATTTTCTAGTAAACCTGGTACTCCGACCATTCCTGGTCGAAATAACGCACCAGCGCCTGATCGTCGAGACGCTGCACCTTGGTGTCGAGCCGCGCCATGTCGGGCGCGAAATAGAACATCGCCTCGGCCGATTGCGGCGTGATGTAGCGCAAGCCCTCGGGGAAATGCGTGGGGATGGTGTAGGTCGACAGGCTCGCGATCACATAGCCCCATTCGCCGAAAGCGGGGACGTTGACATGGTACGGCGCGGTTTTAAACCCTGCCTGTTCCAGCGTGTTGTTGACGCACCAGAAGGCCTTGCGCGCGACCAGCGGCGACGTACTTTGCACCACGATAATGCTCTGCCGGTTAACCACACCCTTCAGCTGGTTGAAGAAGGTGGTGGAATAGAGCTTGCCGATGGAATAGTTGGAAGGGTCGGGCACGTCGACCACCACGGCATCAAACACCGGCGGCTTTTCCTGCGCCTGTACTTCGCGCACCCAGATAAAAGCGTCCTTGTTAACGATGGTGAGTTTCGGCGACAGGAGCGATTTGCCGTTCATTTCCGTCAGCATTTCGTTGTAGCTGAAAAGGTCGGTCATGGCGGGGTCGAGGTCGACCATAGTCACTTTTTCGACGCTCGGGTATTTCAGGATTTCGCGCAAGGCAAGCCCGTCGCCGCCGCCGAGGATCAGCACATTTTTGGGTGCATCAAGTGCTGCCATGACGGGATGCACCAGCGCTTCGTGGTAGCGGTATTCATCGACCGAGCTGAATTGCAGGTTGGAATTGAGGAACAGGCGCAGGTCCTGCCCCGCCCGCGTCAGCACGATGCGCTGGTAGGGCGTGGACTGCGAGAAAATTACCCGCCCCGGATAAGCGCCGTTTTCGGCGATGCTCATCAGTTGACCGGAGTAAATGAAGCCGAAAGTGAGCAGCACAAGTGCTGCGATGGCTGAAAAGCGGTGTGCGGCAAGGGCGGGGACTTCTTCCTTCAGCGCATAAACCACCCAGACCGCGACGCCCACATTCAGCATCCCGAACAGGAAGCTCGACTTGATAAGGCCGAGATAAGGCACCAGCACCAGCGGGAACAGGATGGAGGCGAAAAGCGCGCCGAGATAATCAAGCGCCAGCACGCGGGAGACGAGATCCTTGAATTCCAGCCGGTCTTTCAGGATGCGGAGCAGCAGCGGTATTTCGACACCCACCAGCGCGCCGATGATGGCGACGATGGCATACAGCAGCACGCGGAACGACGCGACATGGTCGAACAGCAGGAACAGCAGCATGGCCGAACAGCCGCCCGCCACGCCCACCAGTATCTCGACGCGGATGAAATGGCCGATGAGATTGCGGTTGATGTATTTCGTCAGCCACGACCCCACGCCCATCGAGAACAGGTAGCAGCCGATGACAGTCGAGAACTGCGTCACGCTGTCGCCCAGCAAATAACTGGCCGCTGTGCCTGCGATAAGCTCGTAGACGAGCCCGCAGGTCGCGATAACGATGACCGATATCAGCAGCAGCGTTTGCACGTCCGGTTATCCCCGTCTCAGCTGTGGATGGCGGAGGAAATGATGAGCGCCATGCCGAGCACGAAAGAGGCGAGGAAAATCGCGACCGCAACGTTCTGCTTCTCCACCAGTTCCTTCCACACACTCACTTTGGGGGTGAGCATGTCGAACATGACAAAGGCGGCCGTCAGTATCGCAAGGCCTAGACCCGAAAAGATAATCGCCGCGTAGACATACTTGATGTTGATGAATTCTTCCATTTTTAAGTACCTCCTTATTTATGATAGTGCGTTGCGGACTTTCCCGCCGTGCCGTTTCCGGTGATGAGTGACGAATAGACGATGCCCTTCGCGCCCGCATAGGCGAAGGCGAAGAGCATGATCGAACAGACGGTCATATACAGTTTTGGCATTTTTAATCTTATCCTTCCCCGCGTGGGAAATCGCTGTTTTCCCACCGTTGCATGTCGAAAGCCGACGAGCGCGTGGCCGTATAGATCGGGCACAGCAGCATGAAAAGTAGCGTTAAAAAGAAGTTACCCCAGCTTGCCACATCGCGCGTGGCCTTGATGACGATGGCAACGGACTTGCCGTTCAGCGGGCTCTCAAGATAGCTCAACCTTGATGCGCCAAAGGCGTCGGCGTCGATTTCATAGACAAGGCGGTAGATACCCGCCGGCACCGATGACATGTAACTGCTCTCCGTCGTGCCGCCCTCGGACCAGGGGCCGTCGGAATCGGAGCCGTAATAATATTCTATCGCCTGCTGTACCTCGAAAACTTCCTTGGTCTGCTCGTTCACCAGCTCGATATCGAGCTCCACCCACGAATTGCTGACGGCGGCGTATGAATCGATCAGCACGTTCGACCTTTTGGGGATTTCGAAGGGCTCCGTCGTGAAACTTTTCGACTGGTCGCCCCCTTTATGGGTGCTCTGCACCGCTGTTACGACCTTGTTTGCGGCGGTTGATATGTTGAGCACATGGAACACGATCAGCAGCGCGAGGGCAATGACGGCGGTTTTTATCACGCCGCCGCTGTTGACGGGCGAAGGCTGGTTCGGCCCCACACCCTTGCGCGTCGGCATGTCCTTATCGAGCGCAAAGGCCTGATGCACCGCTTCGGGTTCGAGGTATTCGCACATTGAGACGGAGGTATCGTCATCGGCGAACTCAATCGACAGCATGTAGGGCGGCGCTATGTAGT
>JAYUPV010000063.1:0-3786 GCA_043759865.1 Alphaproteobacteria bacterium
CCTGATTATCGGCGCAAGGCGTTTTGACTGCACTCTCGGGCGCACGGGCGTCGCTATCGAGAAAAAAGAAGGCGATGGAAAAACGCCCGTTGGTACGTATCCGCTGCGCTATCTGCTTTATCGCGCCGACCGTCTTGAAAAACCCGAGACCGGCCTGCCTTCAGAAATTCTTGCCGCCGACACCGGCTGGTGCGAAGACCCCGCGCATGCCGATTACAACAAGCAGGTGAAACTGCCGCATGATTCCGTTGTCGACCGCATGACGCGTGACGACAATCTCTACGACCTTACCGTCGTCATCGGCTATAACGACGGCCCTGTGACAGCCGGAAAAGGGAGCGCGATTTTCATGCATCTCGCCCGCCCCGACTGGACTCCGACCGCTGGCTGCGTGGGCCTGAAAAAGGAAGACCTGCTCGAGGTGTTGAAGCTGTGCGATTCCTCCAGCCTTATCACGGTCTTGCCTCCCCCCGATTCCCGATCTTGACCTGCTTCCGGAAAGCCGTATGATGCCCCATTCCCAAAAGAGGTCGCAATATGGCAAAATCAAACCTGAAGATCAAAGAATCCGATGAAGACTCTGCCCCCGCCAATGTGTCGGGCGCGCGGCTGAAATCGTTCCTCGAGCGCATCGAGCGCCTTGAAGAGGAAAAAAAGGCCCTCGCTGAAGACATCCGCGATGTTTATGCGGACGCTAAGGGAACGGGTTTCGAACCCCGTATTATGCGAAAGATCGTTTCGCTGCGCAAAGCCAACCTTGAAAAACGCCGTGAAGACCAAGAGCTGCTGGAGCTTTACATGGCCGCTATTGGTATGGACGAATAAGCGCAGCCCTTCCTGCCCCAAGCTGTTTTCCCGTACCGTGAAATCTATTTTCACGGCTTCCCGATTATTGGCGCGGAACAGGGTAACAGCCTGAAAAAAATTAAGGATTTTACAGTCAAAACCTTTTAAACTGTCTTTTGCCGTACTATGTTGCATGTAGATGCTGCGTATGCGGGAGGCCTGTTTTCGGGCGGATTTTCAAAGGGGCTGGTGCGGAACTCACCATGAATAAACGACTTTTTTCACCTTTCGTTATCGCGGCTGTCTTTGCGGCTGTGCTTTCCGTTCAAACGGCATGCGCCCAGCCCGTGCCCCTGTCCGAAGTGACCTTCGAGGACGCGATTACATCCTTCAACTACGGCGACAACGACCTTGCGAACAGGCAGTTCAAGAAACTGGCCGATGGCGGTGACTCGCGCGCGCAATATTACCTCGCCTACATGATGGACTCAGGCCTTGGCACCGCAGTCGATGTCGCAGGCGCGGCCAATTGGTATCGCAAATCCGCGCAGCAGGACTATCTGCCCGCCATTGTTTATATGGGCTACATCTATTCAGCCGCGCGCGGCGTGAGCCGCGACGACAAGGAAGCCTTCAAGTGGTATACCCGCGCCGCGCAAATGGGCGATGCCATCGCGCAAAATAACCTTGCCACCATGTTGCAGCGGGGCATTCCCTACGCGAAAAACGAACCTCTCGCCGCGCAATGGTTCATGCAGTCCGCGATGCAGGGCAACATGCGCGCCCAATATAACCTCGCGACCATGTACCGCCTCGGCTCCGGCATCAAGCGCAACCTGCCTGAAGCAATGCGCTGGTACGCCTTTGCCGCCAACCAGGGCGACATGTATGCGCAGAACGCGCTTGGCTATATGTACCGCAAGGGCGACGGCCTCGGCGACACGCCCGATCCGCAATCGGCCGTTGACTGGTATCGACGCGCGGCCGAGCAGGGTCACATGAAATCGCAAATGGCCATCGCCGTCATGTACGAACTGGGCGAAGTGCCCGACAAGGGCGCGAACGAGGCGATCGACTGGTATTTCCAGGCGGCAGGGCAGGGCAACGAAAAAGCCATGCACCGCATCGCCTATCTTTATGAACGCGGCCCCGAATGCGTCGACCCGAAAGCGCCCTGCGCCCGCCCCGAAAGAAAAGGCGACGGCCTGCCGAAAGACGATAAGGCAGCCTTCGGCTGGTACAAGAAATCTGCGGAAGAGCGGAATTACCCGCCGTCCATCGTCGCGCTGGCCAGCTTCTATGAGCAAGGCAAGGGCGTGAAGGCCGATATGCGCAAGGCGCAGGAGCTGTACCAGAAAGCCGCCGGCATGAACGACCCACTTGCCATGATGGAACTGGCCCGTCTGTTTAAAGACGGCAAAGGCACGTTCGGCAAGCCCGATCAGGTGCGTGCGCTGATGTGGTACAAGCTGGCGCGCGCCGAGCTTGCCCGTCGCATCAAGTCCGGCAGCACGAATGCTGCGGAAGACGAAATGCTCACGGCCTCGATCAACCAGATCACCAAGATGAGCCTTAACATGAACCTCAACGACAAGGAAAATGCCGAGCGCATGTTCAAGGCCTATCGCCCTCTGGGGCTTAACATGTACAACTCGCAGAAAAAGGGCGGGTTTGAATACGACCCGAACGCTCCGGTCGACGAAGACAAAGAAAAGAAATAACCCCCTCCGCCAAGGCACATGAAACCCAGAAACGCAGCAAATTCCCCGACAGAAAAAGGCCTCATTATCGGCCTTTCCGCCGTCGCCGTCGCCGTTGAAAACCATGAACCGAAAGTGTTCATCGTCCGGGGCGCAGAACACGCGCTGTCCGTCGGCGTTCATCCGACCAACGAGGACGGCGATGCGCTGCCCTTCGGTCCCTTCGACCCCGATCGTCACGCCACACTCGAAATCGGCCTGCGCAGCTGGGTCACGGAACAAACGCCGCTGAACCCCGGCTATGTCGAGCAGCTTTATACTTTCGGCAACCGTGGCCGCTATGCGGGCGAAGCTGCTGAATCATCCCGCGTCATTTCCATCGGCTATCTCGCGCTCACCTATCAGGCGAAGACCAAGGTCTCGGAAAACGTGTTCTGGGGCGACTGGTACAGTTATTTTCCGTGGGAAGACTGGCGTGCAGGCAAGCCCAAGATTATCAGCGATGTCATCGAGCCGGGTCTCAAGCGCTGGATTGCCTCTGCCGAGACGAAGGAAGAAAAGAACTTCCGCCGCACGCGGTCAAGCTTGTGCTTCGGCCTCGACAGCATTCCGTGGGATGAAGAAAAAGTCCTCGAGCGTTACGAGCTTCTCTACGGCGCGCAGCTGGTATATGAAGCAATCCGCGACCAGGGGTTGAAAGTCGATTATGTCCTCGCACCTGGCCGCTCGATGCTTTACGACCACCGCCGCATCCTTGCGACAGCCATGGGCCGTCTTCGCGGCAAACTGAAATACCGTCCCGTGGTGTTCGAACTTGTGCCGCCTGAATTTACCCTGCTGCACTTGCAAAAAACCGTCGAGGCGATTGTCGGCCACCCGCTGCACAAGCAGAACTTCCGCCGTCTTGTCGAAGGCTCCGGCATGGTCGAGGAAATTCCCGGTAAAAAATCAGCCGAGGCAGGCGGTCGTCCCGCCGCGCTGTTCCGCTTCCGCAAAGATGTGGTGTTTGAACGCCCCGCTCCGGGCGTGAAACTCTCACCCGCCATGGGCAATTAACAGGCGGTTTCAGTCTTATCAGGGTTTCCTGCTTTTTTTCGTAAACCGCGCCTGCGCGGGCGCAACGATTTCCGTCTTGCGCGATTTGAAAGCCTTTTCGGTCGCAGCCACTAGGGCAAGGCCCGCTTTTGATTTTATCTGCCGCCCCGCGGTCGGGCTTTCATACGCTTCCTGCAGCCATTTTTTGATCTTTGGCGTTTCAGGGTCGCCATCCTTGCGGTTGTTGCGCAGATAATCGAGCGCA
>JAYUPV010000064.1:0-4549 GCA_043759865.1 Alphaproteobacteria bacterium
CCTTTGTCGTCCCAGTCGCCAAGCCAGAGGCCACTGGTCATCGGCTGTTCTGGTTGAGCGGCGCGCGCCCAGGTGAAAACTTCCTCAAGCAACTTCGCCACTTTTTCTATCTTGTCGGTCGGCTCTTTCGCACCGTAGCTGGCGCCGTTCATATTGTCGGGCTCGTTCCAGACATCCCAACCGAGTACGCGCTTGTCTTTGCCGAACACCCCGACCACGCCCTCGACGTAATCCCGCAGCCGGTCGCGCTGCGCGGGGTCTCCGATGGCCGCCGCGCCGGGTCCCTGCACCCAGCCGGCGTTGTGAACGCCTGCAGGAGGCTTTTCCTGAGGCCCAAGGTGAGGTTCCGGGTTCCAGACGGAATCGAACAGGACGAACAGCGTCCGTATGCCGTGCTTGTCGGCGAGCGCCAGGAAGGTCTCGATGCGTTGCCGATAGCCTTCGGGATCCTCCTGCCACACCAGGTCGTGCAGAAAAACGCGCATCGTATTCATGCCGAGTGTTTTCGCCCAGCCGAGTTCCTTGTCGATCTGCGCGGGATTGAATGTATTCGCCTGCCACATCTCGATCTGGTTGCTCGCGTCAGCGGGAACATAATTGCTGCCGGTCAGCCAGGGCTGCGACGCATACCAAAGGTTCGCCCGCTCCGGCGTCCAGCGGCCATCGACTGGCGTCTTGCCGGAGGCCCGGCTAGAGAAATTTTTTGTATTGTCCACGTCGTTTCCACTCCAGAGATGGGCGAATTATGAAGAGGAATTATGGGCTATTTTAAGGATGGACGCAAGCTTCGAAAAACCGCCGTCTTGATTTTTATGGCGACGTTTTTCTGCACGACTTGGCTCCCGTGCCTTCCGCCTAGCGAGGAATGTAACCGACCCTTATCTCGTCGACAGCACAGGCGACGCGACTACTGAAAATGCGAACGCGAGCACGGATACGGTTATGGTCGGATTCAGCTACACCCTCGGCGCAAACTTCGCAAGCCTGACCTTGACCGCAGGACAAGTCAGTGATTACGAGAGTGCAGAACGCCTTTTACCCCTGTTGCCAAAGGCCAAAGAGATGATTGCTGATCGCGGATACGATGCCGACTGGTTCCGCCCGGCTCTGAAAAACAAAGGCATCAAGCCCTGCATCCCGCCGAAGAAAAACAGAAAAGTGCAGTACAGGTACGATAGAAACCTCTATAAAAAACGCCACAAAGTTGAAAACATGTTCAGCTACATAAAAGACTGGCGACGCATCGCCATGCGCTATGACCGAAGCGCGCATACTTTCTTCTCAGCCATCTCCATCGCAGCTTCCGTCATTTTTTATCTCAATTAATGAGTCCTGAGCCTAGTTGGACAAAGAGGGTTTCTTGACAAGGTGTGTTTTTGTCTCATCGCAGTTACTGAAAGGAACGCAAATGAGACAAAAACGGGACGACAAGGCGGCGGTTGAAGGGGCCGGGGGCACGGACACCATGACCGGCGGCGCGGGCGACGACACCTATTCTCTTCTTATTACGCATGCCTTCAAAATCCCTCTCCCGGGTAATGAGAGAGGGATTTTCTTTTACGTCTTGAAATTTCCTTTCGCATCCCTGATTATTCCCTCAAGTATTCCGGCAAGGGGGTTTTTCGGAAAATATGCATAATTGGAACGACAGTCTGTCGCGCGAGTACTTCGGCGACTTCAAGGGCAAAGGCGCCATCGTCGCGGGCGGCGCTGCTGGTATTGGCGCGGCCTTGGCGGACGCACTTGTCTGGCTGGGCGCGAAAGTCGTCGTTGTCGACAAGAACAAGGCGGCCTCGAAGGAGGTCGTATCCATCACGGGCGACCTTTCCACCGAAGGAGACCGGAAGCGCGCGCTCGACGAAGCCATCCGCGCGGTTGGAACGCCGGTCGTTTTTGTCAGCACGCTCGGGCTCGACGCGCGCGGCGCCTTCGACAGCCTGACACAGGAGCAGGCTGAAAAAATGATGCGTGTCAACTATTTCGCACCGCTGTTCGCCGCGCGCGACGTGATGCCCGCGATGCGCAAGGCGGGTGGCGGCGCCATCTGCCTGTTCACATCGCGCCATGGTTCCGAGATATTCGAGCCCGACATGACCGGCTACGGCGCGGCCAAGGCGGCGCTCGACAGCGGCATCCGGCGGCTGGCCGTGAAGGCGGGCGAGGGGAACAAGCCCGGCAGTATCATCCGCGTCTTTGGCTTCTGCCCCGGCTGGGTGCAAACCGAGGCGCAGAAGGCGCGTTTCTCCGCGCAGCAGTTCGAACAGGCGGCACACGAGCAGCTCGTGCCCGACGGCATGAAGCCGGAAGACATCGTGCCGCCCATCATCTTCGGCCTGTCGAAGCATTCGGGCTTCCTGAGCGGCACCACGCTGCGCTATGATGGCGGCGAAGGGCAGATCAAAAGCAGCGCCGTCTCCTCCGGCAGCAGGAAGACGACGACATGAAGGCAGAACAGCTGAATTCGTCGTTGCCCGCCACATCGCTAGGCGAAGGCTGTTCGTGGGACGACAAGGCGCAGCGCCTGACCTGGCTCGATATCACCGGGCGGGCCATCCATCGTTTTCACCCGGCCAGCGGCAAGTTCGACCGCTGCCAGACGCCCTCCAGCGTCGATTTCGCGGAGCTCGCGGAAAGCGGGCAATACGCCGCCGGCCTGCAGGACGGGCTCTATCTCGTGAATTTCGACACCGTCGCCGTCGCGCCGCTGGTGCATCCGGATTACGCCGACCGGAACAATCGCTTCAATGACGGCAAATGCGACCGGCGCTGGCGGGGACGATGAACGACGTCGATCATAACGGCGCCTTTTACCGCTACGACGACCGCAGCCTGCACGTGCAGGAGACAGGCATATATATTTCCAACGGCCTTGGCTGGAGCCCGGACGACAAGACCATGTACTACACCGACACCGGGCGCGACACGATCTGGGCGTATGATTACGACATCGGGAGCGGCGAAGTGTCGAACCGCCGCGTCTTCGTGGACTTGGCCGGCAAGGGGCATCCCGACGGCTTGTGCGTCGATGCGCAGGGCCGCGTGCTGACGGCGCAATGGGGCGGCTGGTGCGTGAAGATGTTCACGCAGGACGGAAAGCCTGACGGCGAGATCAAGGTCGACGCGTCGCAGGTGTCATGCTGCGCTTTTGGCGTCGCGGATATGAAGACGCTGTATATCACGACAGCCTCGATCGGCCTACAGCGCAGCTCCAGCTCTAATTTTTCATCCACTTCCAAATCCCCATCGTCGATAGCGTTCATGATGCGATGAAGGCTGCTGGAAACATGCTGGCATGGGCTTGGCGTGTCGAAGAGCCGGGAGCGCACATAAGCCGCTATCGGCATGTCTCCTGCCAGGGCATCGTTGCCGACGCCATCGAAACTTCTCTCACGGCGCATAAAAATAAAGTTCCGACATTAACGATGGATAACGGGCTGGAGTTCGCAAAGCATATTTCCTTCGGAAAAACCCTGCAGGCAGACACCTACTTTGCACACCCTACAATGCATGGCAGCGGGGGCTGAACGAACACACCAATGGGCTTGTACGACAATACTTCCCGAAGTCCATGGACTTCACCAGACTGAAGCCGTATGACGTTCGCATAGTGGAAGACCTGCTTAACAATCGTCCGCGTGCCGTTTTAGGATTCAGAACGCCATTGGAGGTATTCCACGATCCGAAATCTGCCCCAGTGGTTGTTGCACTAGCAAGTTGAAAGGGCACTTTGTTAACCGGAAACGACAACTTTCTTATTTATTTTTTCGGTTTACGTATTTTCTTTGTGTCGTTTTTTTTGCAACGCATTTCTGCTTGTGTCTTGATTTCTTTTATTATAGGCCCTGCTGTTTTTATAAGATAAGCAAGTTCTTGGTGGCGCAGATCACTTGCAATATCGTGAGCCGAATAGCCGTTTCGGTCTAGTGCCATGGTATCGGCGCCGGCAGCAATAAGGATGATTGCATTTTCAACATTACCGTAAAGGGCTGCGAACATAAGCGGTGTTCTATTATAGTAAGGTGCAGCGGCGTTCAGGTCTTCGCTCTTCATCACCAGTTCACGTAATTGCGCGGATTTTGTCGGGTCTGCGGCGGCAACATGAATCGCTGTTCCACCGTATGATTTGACATCTAGCTCGCGGCAAGTTGAATTAACGGCTGTTTCAAATTCTTTGCGCATTTATATAGCTCCCGTTTAGATCATGGACTTTCATAAAAAGTGAGCGCTTGGCATAGACAGAGGTATCGCGCATTTCGACGATATCGCCCTTGACGCCCATCAGCTTGAAATGCGTTTTGATCGAGGACACCCGTTGTGACTACGAGTTCAGGATTGTCTTTTGGTCCATGATGAGCAGGACATGAAACAACCCTGAACTAAAAAGTTCCTGATTGTTTTGAGGGCGCGGAGAAAGGTAACAGGCGAGAAACAAACCATTTCTGGCAAAACCGCTCTGTCCGTAGAAGCACCCAGCTTGACGCTATACATATACATGGGGGTATTGATTGTCAACTAAATCTTCGCATGTATTTGAATTCAAGCGGTTCCC
>JAYUPV010000065.1:0-8088 GCA_043759865.1 Alphaproteobacteria bacterium
CAAAAGCGAAACCCGAAATCCGCGCCATCCTCGAAGAAGCCCTCCCCAAATCCCGCCCCGGCCGTTCGCCGCATCTGTCGCAGGGGCTTTAGGGATTTAAAGACATCATTTTTTGAATAGTTCTTTGGGCGCAACCCATATCGTATGCCTGCGCGTATGCTTTACTTCCTCTACGGAGATGAATTCCATTTCGGCATGGCCATATTGATCAAAATCTACGATCTCCATGAGCTTCCCCTCTTGCGCCTTAATCGCTTCTTGGTCTTCTTCTGGCAGGTCGCTTATTAAAGCTTCTGGGGCTTTTGTAAAGAATACCTTATCGCCCTTTGCGAGGGGCTTTCCAGTTGCGTCAATTGGCTTAAGTGGATACTCCATATTTACTCTTAACAAATGCGGCGGGTATAGTAAATCTTGACGCGTGTTCAAAGAAAAAGGCCGGGATTTCTCCCGACCTTTTTTTTATCTGGTATGGACAGAAAGTTACATCATGTCGCCCATGCCGCCGCCGTGGCCGCCATGGCCACCGCCATGCGCTTCTTCCTTCTTCGGAATTTCAGCGATGGTGGCTTCGGTGGTGATGAGCAGACCGGCAACGGAAGCTGCGTCTTGCAGCGCGTGACGGACGACCTTCACCGGGTCGATGATGCCGGCTTTGACCATGTCGACATATTCGCCGTTCTGGGCGTCATAGCCGAAGTTGTGGTCTTTCTGCTCGAGCAGCTTGCCAACCACGATCGAGCCTTCAACGCCTGCGTTATAGGCGATCTGGCGGATCGGGGCTTCGATGGCGCGGCCGACGATTTCGATGCCGACTTCCTCGTCGCGGTTGAGGGGCTTCAGCTTCGTGAGCGCCTTTTTCGCGTAGAGCAGGGCAACGCCGCCGCCGGCGACGATGCCTTCTTCCACAGCCGCTTTCGTGGCGTGGACGGCGTCTTCAACGCGGTCTTTGCGTTCTTTCACTTCGACTTCGGTCGCGCCGCCGACGCGGATGACAGCAACGCCGCCTGCCATTTTGGCGAGGCGTTCTTGCAGTTTTTCCTTGTCGTAGTCGGAGGTCGTTTCCTCGATCTGCGCCTTCAGCTGGCTGATGCGCGCGTCGATGTCTTTCTTGCCGCCAGCACCGCCGATGATGGTCGTATCATCTTTGGTGATGCGGACGCGTTTTGCGCGGCCGAGCTGGTTGAGGGTGACCGATTCCAGCTTGATGCCGAGATCTTCGGAGATGACTTCGCCGGTCGTGAGAACGGCCATGTCTTCCAGCATTGCCTTGCGGCGGTCGCCAAAGCCGGGGGCTTTCACAGCTGCCACTTTCAGGCCGCCGCGCAGCTTGTTCACGACGAGGGTCGCGAGTGCTTCGCCTTCGACATCTTCAGCGATGATCAAGAGGGGCTTGCCCGACTGAACAACAGCTTCGAGGATGGGGAGCATGGGCTGGAGGTTCGAGAGTTTTTTCTCGAAGAACAGGATGTAGGGGCTGTCCAGCTCGCAAACCATCTTGTCTGCGTTGGTGATGAAGTAGGGGGAGAGGTAGCCGCGGTCGAACTGCATGCCTTCGACGACGTCGAGCTCGGTGTTCAGCGACTTTGCTTCTTCAACCGTGATCACGCCTTCGTTGCCGACTTTCGCCATTGCTTTTGCGAGGATCTCGCCGATTTCTTTCTCGCCGTTCGCCGAGATCGTGCCGACTTGCGCGATTTCGTCGTTCTTCGAGACTTTCTTGGCGCGCGACTGGATGTCGGCGACAACAGCTGCGACAGCTTTGTCGATGCCGCGCTTCAGGTCCATCGGGTTCATGCCGGCAGCAACCGACTTCACGCCTTCGCGGAAGATGGCTTGTGCCAGAACGGTTGCGGTGGTGGTGCCGTCGCCAGCCATGTCGTTGGTCTTGGAGGCTACTTCACGCACCATCTGTGCGCCCATGTTTTCGAAATTGTCTTCGAGTTCGATTTCCTTCGCGACCGTCACACCGTCTTTGGTGATGCGGGGAGCGCCGAAAGATTTTGCGATGACGACGTTACGGCCTTTGGGACCGAGCGTGACCTTTACTGCGTTTGCGAGGGTATCAACGCCTTTGAGCATTTTCTGGCGCGCATCGGCCGAAAATTTTACTTCTTTAGCAGACATGTGGTGTCTCCTTGGTTTGATGCCGCCGGAGGCGGCCTAAATGTTAAACCGCTCGATTAAGCGGCTTTAGACTTTTTTGCCGATTTGGCTTCGATGATGCCCATGATGTCGCTTTCTTTCACGACCAGGAGCTCTTCGCCGTCAATGGTGACTTCCGTGCCCGACCATTTCGAGAACAGCACAACGTCGCCAGCTTTCACGGCGAGGGGTTGCAGCTTGCCGTGATCGTCATAGATGCCGGTGCCGGCAGCCACGACTTCACCTTGCGCGGGTTTTTCTTTAGCGGTGTCGGGGATGATGATGCCGCCCGAAGTTTTGCTGTCGCTCTCGAGGCGGCGCAGCAGGACGCGGTCATGCAGGGGGATGAATTTCGTGCTCATGTGTTTTTCCTTATCATTAAGCAAAGACCCGGATTTCAAGAAAGCCCAACCATTGGCACTCTCCTCGGGCAACTGCCAACTATGTAGGCTATGGGGGGCTTTTTTTCAATGTGAATCGTTGAAGAAAACTGAGCAATAACAGGTGTTTTTGGTAATATTTGGCACTCGACGCGAAAGAGTGCTAACCCGCTGATTTTGCAGTTTTTTACACAGCTCGAGTAATTTATGATTAAATAGAGTGAGGGTATTGTTATATCCCCTTAAAAACATGCCAGATTTCGGAAGGAAGGTACAAATATATGGCAAATCTAATCTTGCAGCTGCGTGACTACCGCCTGACCACCGCTGAAATCCTCTACCACATGCCCGATCATCCGGCGCTTTTGCAGACCTTCGTCTGGCAACAATACGACCTCGCCCCCCAGTTTCCCGAGCTGCTCCGCTTCCTGAATTTCTGGGAGAAGAAGATTGACGGCAAGCTCCACTCCGTCCGCGTTGCGAACAAGAAGCTCATCACCGCCGACGACCTGCGCTTCGCCAGCGACGAATACCTCATTCATTAAATTTAAAATACCCGAATAGCAAAAGGCCCGGTGGTTAAACCGGGCCTTTGTGCTTTAGCGCATGAAATTCGTGCTTTAGCGCAGGTCTGATGCTTACATCAGCATCCCGAGAAGGGACATCTTCAGCACAGCCTTGGGTGCTTTCAGTTCCGGATCTTCACCGGGCCTCGTGCGCGAGCTTGCGAGGTCAAAGAGGGTGCTGACAGCCATGCCCGTTGCAGCAAGGCTTGCGCCGCCGGCAACTGCGTTGTTGAAAGAACCGGTCATATCTGCGAAGGCGTCAAAATCAAACATCGTGCAGTATCTCCTCGTTACCCCAAGTATCCGCCGTTAAGACGGGGGGTGTCAAACGGATTTTTGGCGGAAACTTCACCAATTTCCGATGTTATGTTAAGGGATGGATTTACGAGGCCTGAATTTGGCAGGCGGCGGGGCGATAACGGGGCGTTCGCACACCATTTTGAAATCGGCCGGCAGCAGCGGCGGCTTCGGCGCGGGTTCGGGGTAGAGCTGGTTCCGTTTCGCGTCGATCACGATGTTGTGCTTCGACACCGGTTCTATGTTGTTGCTGCGGGTGAGGGCGAACAGGTCGTTTTTTTCGAGTTTCATGTCCCATTTTATCTGGCTGTGCTTCGTCTTGTCGGGGGCGAGCAGCAGTTTTGCTTCCGCGCGCGTCAACAGCCGCTCCGCTACGATATGTACGGGCGACTCGTTTAGGTGCCCGTCTTTCGGGTTGATGCTGGCATCATAGAAATAGAAAAAATCGGCAGCCGCAGGAATATCGAGTTTTTCAAGGTCGCGGGTTTTCACTTCCACGACCTTGGATGATCCGGCGCCGCTTTTTTTATCGGGGCGGATGAACTTCACAAAACTGCGCATAATGTTCATAGCGCCGGATGATACAGGCTTTGCATGGCCTGTCAACGTGGCGGCTATTTCTTAGGATAAGACGGGTTGGCGTGGAAATTTTTGAGCGTGGCTTCATAGCCCGCCTTTACGTCAGCGGGCTTTGCCTTCGCGTCGCTGTTGAACAGCGGGTCCTGCAGGCCTTTCGACAAGAAATGGAATTCGGTGATGATGCTGGCTTGTTGCTCCACATTATATTGCAGAAGGTCTTTGCCCTCCAGCACGCTATAGCGGTAATCGCCGTGCTTGTCATCGCCCGGCAGGAAGCGGCTCAAATTCAGCGCCATGCGCGAAAAGGCGTTCGGCATCACGCCGTTCTGCCCCTGCCACACATGCCCGCCTTCATGCGTCAGCGTGTATTGCAAATAGGTGTCGCCGCTTTTGGCGATATCATCGGTGCCGGTCGCGGTTTCAAGGAAAATCACGTTGCCTTTTGTGACAGCCGTTTGCCCCATGATGGAAAGATAAACATCTGCGGCGGGAGACTGGTGGACGCGGACTCTGGCGTAGTCGATTGAATCGCCGTAAACCTCGCGGAGCATCGTGCCTTCGCCGGGGGTGAGTGCGCGCCCCGGCATCTGCGGCAGCACCGCCGTGTCAATCGTCATGACAGCCGCAAGGCCGAGGACAGGCGTGCGGATAAGCTTTACCCAGAGAGGCGCGTGGCGGCCGAAAATCTTGCCGAGCCAGCCGCGCGGCTTCAGATTTTTTGTTTTGATTTTTTCCGGTGCCGCCGGTTCTGACATTGTGTTTGAAACCCCTCCCAAAACCCTATCTGCCCAATAGGATAACCTAGAGCGGCGTGTTCGGTCACGTGGAAAATATTATGTTAAATTATTCCAAGGGGTTAGAATTACTGAATTTTTATCGGCAAGGCCGTTATTACGCCGGTTTTCGGGTCAGCCACGGCAATGCGGTTGTGGTTGGTATCGGCCACAAATATTTTTCCGTTGAGCTGCAGCACATCGCCCGGCTCATCCAGCGCATCGGGCGCGGTCTTGAGAGTCGAGAGAACGCCTGTCGCGGTGTCGTACAACCGTATCGCGTTGTTGTAGGTGTCGGCGATAACAATGCGCCCCGCATCCACATCCAGCCCCTGCGCGTGCTGCATGCGCGATTTCGGGTATGAACCGTCGATCAACCCGAAGTCGAACAGCCCCGTGCCGACCAGCGTGCTGACCTGCCCGAATTTCAAGGCGCGCAGCGAAGATGTTTCGGCATCGAGGAAATAAAGCGTGTCGCCCCACGGCGCAAGACCGCTGGGCTGCGAGAGCGATGATGATGCGGCGTCGCCGTCGTCGATAAATTCCTTGCCTGTCCCCGCCAGCACCGAAACGGTTTTTTCCACGGTGTCATACGTCCACAGCTGGTGCGTGCCTGCCATTGCGATGGCGAGGGTTTTTTTGTCGGGCATTATCTTTACATCCCACGGCGAAGAAATGGGGGTTTCAAGTGCAGCTTCGCTTTTAGCCTTGCGTTCATAGCCTTGTTTGCCCGTGCCGGCGACCGTCGTGACCGTTTTCTTGTCGAAGTCGATAAAGCGTATCAGGTGGTTCTCCGTATCCGCTACGTAAATGCCGCCCTTCACGATACCAAAGCCGCGTGGGTTGTGGAACGATGCTTTGCTGAAATCGCTATCCTGCGCGCCCTCCGCGCCGCTGCCGATGGTGATTTTTACTTTGCCGTCCACCGTCATTCCCAACAGGCGGTTGTGCCCGCTATCGGTCACGAACAGCAATTCGCCCCATGGTGTATCGGAAGCAAAACCAAGCCGGGCGGGAAATAACAGCGTGCTGGTTTTGTCTTTTTCCGCCTGCAGCGATTTCAACGGCGCGGCCGCGCCCGTCGCAGAAGAAAGATTGTCGGCGATATCGTCCTTGATATCTTCGTAATGCCCTTCACCGGAATAACGCTCCAGCTCCGCTCCCTTGCCGTCCAGCAGCACCAGCGTCGGCCATGCGTTGACATGAAAACTGTCCCATACGTCGAAAGATGAATCGTTGATCACGGGGTGCGTGATGCCGAAGCGTTTTGCGGCGGACAAAATCCGCGCGCTGCCTTTTTCTCCTGCGAATTTCGCCGAATGCACGCCGATCACCAGCAGCTTCTCGTCAAACTCCGCCTCCAGCTTTTTCAGGTCGGGCACGATATGCATGCAGTTGATGCAGCCATAGGTCCAGAAATCCAGCAGCACAATCCGCCCCGCCGCGTCCTCGGTTTTCAAGGGGCGGGCGGTGTTCAGCCATTCGACCTTGGGGTCGAACAAGACCTTGTGCCCCTCGACCGCGTCATAGGCAAAGGCGGGGGCGCATGAAAAGAACAGTATCAGGGCAAAAAAAAGCGTTCGCATGGGCAAAACTCCTTGGGACATTCATTACTATAGTGTTCGAAGGGCAGCCTGCCACGGTTACATATAAAGTATTATGTACAAGTAGCGGGGTTTGGCTTTACCAACGAGAACAATTAGGGTACAAAGAATCATATTTCGGAAAGAGGGATTCTTTTGGTCCAGCGCGTCAGCACAGTCGCCTTTCAAGGGGTTGAAGTCCTCGACATCGATGTCGAGGTGCAAATATCGCCCGGCCTGCCGCAGTTCAATATTGTCGGCCTGCCCGACAAGGCGGTGGGTGAAAGTCGTGAACGTGTGCGCGCCGCCATTCATGCCATCGGTCTTTCCATCCCGCACAAACGCGTGACCGTCAACCTCGCTCCCGCCGATGTGTTGAAAGAGGGCAGTCATTTTGACTTGCCGATTGCGCTCGGCGTGCTGGCCGCTATGGGCGTTTTCGCGGGCGAAGATGTTTCGCAATATACGGTGCTTGGCGAACTGTCGCTCGACGGCAGCATCCGTTCTGTTGCGGGCGTTTTCCCTGCCGCTATTTCAGCTTCTGCAAACGAGCGCGGCATCATCTGTCCCGAATCCTGCGGCAGCGAAGCGGTATGGGCGGGCGACCTCGAAGTCCTCGCGCCCGCCAATCTTGTCGCGCTTTTGAACCACATGAAAGGCACGCAAGTGCTGACGCGGCCGCAAGCCGTGATGGCGAACGACAACACGCATCGCCTTGATCTTTCCGATGTGAAGGGACAGGAAAGCGCGAAACGCGCGCTGGAGATTGCCGCTGCTGGCGGCCATAACCTTTTGATGATCGGCCCGCCCGGCTCGGGCAAGTCGATGCTGGCGGCGCGCATGCCGGGCATATTGCCGCCGCTTTCTCCCGCCGAGGCGCTGGAGGTGTCGATGATTCACTCTATTGCAGGGCAGCTTGAAGGCGGTCGTTTGATACAAACGCGCCCCTTCCGCGACCCGCACCACACGGCCTCCACGCCTGCCATCATCGGCGGCGGCATCCGCGCGAAGCCGGGGGAAATTTCGCTCGCGCATCACGGCGTGCTGTTCCTCGACGAACTTCCGGAATTCCAGCGACAGACTCTGGAGGCTTTGCGCCAGCCGCTCAAGACGCGCCGCGCGCTCGTCAGCCGCGCGAATTACCACGTCACTTTCCCAGCGAAATTCCAGCTCATCGCCGCCATGAACCCGTGCCGCTGCGGACAGGTGGCCGATCCCGGTCTTGCTTGCGGCAAGGCGCCGAAATGCGTGATGGATTATCAGTCAAAAATATCCGGCCCTGTTTTCGACCGCATCGACCTGCATATCGATGTGCCTGCGGTGAAGGCATCCGATTTAGCCCTGCCGCCGCCGCGCGAGAATTCGGCGACCGTCGCGCTGCGTGTTGATGATGCACGCGCGCGGCAGCTTGCACGGTTCAAGTCTATCTCTGCGCCGTCATATCTTCTCACCAATGCCGATGCCGACGGGGATATCCTGACCCAAATCGCGCCGCTCGATGCGCGGGCGCAAAAGCTGCTGACCGAGGCCGCCGAAAAAATGAAACTCTCCGCGCGCGGCTATCACCGCGTGCTGCGTGTGGCGCGCACGATCGCCGACCTTGCCGGTGTTGAAAACATCGACGCCACGCATGTGGCTGAAGGCCTCAGTTACCGCCGTCTGCGCGCTGGAAACGCGCTTGCCGCCTAGAAAAACGTAGGCCTGTCAGGGCTTTGCGGTTTTTCGATATTCAGCTTTGACGAAATCGGGTATAAAATACGGCTTGATT
>JAYUPV010000066.1:0-4486 GCA_043759865.1 Alphaproteobacteria bacterium
ATGGATTCAAGGCTACTGGTTCTCCAAGCCCCTGCCCTTTGACGATGCCGTGAAATTCCTGCAAAACTGGCAGCCGCCGAAGCTGTAATTAGCCAGTTAAATCAAAATCTTATATCTAGTCTGCATTTTATCTTTTCTTCATAAGGGCTTAAATCTTTGCGCCTATAATAAAAAGACGGGGTAATATTGACCGGGGAGCCGCCATGCCGAAAGATTTGACGTCCGATATCCAGCTGACCGCAGCCGAAGGCAAGCCTGTACAGCTGCCGTCAGGGGAATCCATTTCAAACGCGGAATTCCTGCGCGACGGACAGGATCTCTACCTGCAATCGCCCGATGGCCACAGCGTTAAAATCGAAGGCTATTTCGACCACACCCCCGACATCCTGACATCAGACGGCGGCCACCTGTCACCTTCCATGGTGCAGTCGTTCCTGCCGCCATCCCACTCAGGCGAATATGCAGCAGCGGATAAATCAGCCGCGAGCGATGCAACGCCCGTTGGCAAAATCACCGAACTGACGGGCGAGGCCACCATCACGCGCGGCGGCGAGAAAATTACGATCAAAGTCGGCACCGAAGTTTTCCAAGGCGACGTTGTCCAGGCAGCCAAAGACGGGGCGGTCAGCATTCTGTTCGTCGACAACACCACTTTCGCCATCAGCAATAGCGCCAAGCTCGCCATCGACGAGTTCGTCTATAACGCGTCGGAACAGGAAGGCAGTTCGTTCTTCTCCATGCTGCAGGGCATGTTCGTTTACACCAGCGGGTTGATCGGCAAGGATGACCCGGGGCATGTGGGCATCAACACGCCCGTCGGCTCCATCGGCATCCGCGGCACCGTGGTGGTCGGCAATATCATGCCCGCAGGGCAGGACAGCACCATTACCATCGTCGACGGAGCTATCGTCATTACCAATGGCGGCGGGACGCTGGAAATGGGCGACGCTTTCGATACCGCGACGCTGAAAGCCTATACAGCGATGCCGACCGACAACGGCCAGATGGACGGCAATACATTCAACGCGACCTATGGCACGCTTGCACCCGTGGCAGGACAGACTTTCGACAGCATTTCAAACGGCACCTACCAGCCGCCTTCACAGACCTCTCCCGCACCGGATGCCCCTGCACCTGACGCGCCGCCTCCTCCCGATGCACCGTCGACTCCGGATGCTCCGCAACTGCAGGGTACAACGCCGCCGTCGCCCGGTGTTCCGCAGGATGCGCCTGACGCGCCGCCTCCTCCCGTCAACGGAATGCAGCCGCCCCCCGTCATGAATGGCACGCAGACGCTGCCAGGCGAAGCACCGCTGCCGCCCCCTCCGCCGGGCGGTGAAATACCGCTGCAGATGCCAATGACAACGCCGCCACCACCGACCGGCGCGGAATTCACGGATACCACGCAACCCAATTTTGGTGCACCGGCTACCAGCAGCTTCAACCCGCCGCCGCCTGCAGGCGGCACGACAGCGGGCAGCGGCGGCACAACGCTTCTTCAGCCCCCGCCCCCGCCACCCCCGCCACCCCCGCCGGTCGCACCGCCAAATGGTCCGCCGCCACAACTGAAGGCCGGCTTTGCCTTCGACGCCTTGTACATGAACAACACGCCCAACCAGGGCGATGACGGCATACCCCTGTTTGCCATCGGCTGGCCGGGCGGGACTGTCAATATCGGGCAAGTAGTCTGGAACACGCCTAACCCCGTGACAGTCACTCTTTCCGGCATTAATGGAGCCGGCAACGTGCTGGGCAGTCAGGCCGAATATAACGTCGGTGGCGTTGCCTTCGATATCACCGGGAGTGCCTCCACCACCAACGTCTTGTTGCACTACGACGCCCCTACCCAAACACTGCAGCTGATCGACCCGCTGGGCATGGGCATCAACGGGAACTTCAACTTTACCGCCACAGTAACCGATACGGTCACCAATCAGGTCGCTACGCACAATTTTGTCGTCCAGATGCGCGACCCTACCGGTATAAACATGCTCGTCGGCGACGAAAGCGGGTCTGGCCCGCTTAACCCTTCCACGGTGGCATTCGACAACATTACCGGCACTGGTGCCAATGACTTCATCTGGGGTCGCGGCGGCGATGACGTGCTGATCGGCGCTGGCGGCAACGACGTGCTGGTCGGCGACGTAGGCAACGACATCCTTGCCCAGAACCCGGGCGGCCATGCGCGCATGTATGGCGGCGGCGGAAACGACCTGCTTGTTATCAAGGACGATCCGGGGCTGGATGGCCCTTCGTATTTTGACGGCGGGATCGGATCTGACATCCTGCAACTTGGTTCTTCCACCACGGGCGGAACTGCCCTGAATTTCAACCTGACCACAAACAAGAATATTTTCGCCATCGAATACATCCAGCTTGCCGATGCGGATCCAACTCCGGGAACAACGGATGGTCAGAACCTTGTCCTGAACCTCGCTGATGTCTTTGCCATGACAGACGGCGCATATACGCTGAACATCGCCAACTTGGGCACGGGGTACGGATCGAACGTCACCGTCAACCTCGCGGGAGTAACAGGCATCACCCAGACAAATATCGGCACCACGGGGCTCGGCCAGATCAGCGGGATAACGAACGGTGTCACGGTCACGCTGGTTATCCAGCAGGGCGCGAATAGCTCGACCGACGGCATTGTGGTGAGTGTCAACTAGCGCTTATTTATCTTTCGCCACCCAGACGCCTGCCCAGCCAGCGGGCGGCGGGTTTTGCTTGTAGACGATGATACGGTCGCGGTACAGCTTGTAGAGCTGTTCAAGGTCGTGACGCGCCTCGGTGCATTCCCCTGCCAATGTCAGCGCCTCGCCCCAGCGCATGCCGCGATAGGCGTCGAGCAGCTGTTCGTGTTTGGCAGAAAAGTCCTTGAACTCCGAGCTTTGCGCCTCCTCCGGCCCTCCCAGCAGGCCATAGATACGCTCGGGCTCGGTACGCCCTTTCACGATCAGGAGGTCAAGCTCGATTGCCGCAAATTCAGGTGCCTGTTCCCTGGTCGAACTTGATATCATGGTCGAGATTCCATAGCCCTTGGTCTGGCCTTCAAGACGCGAAGCAAGGTTGACAGTATCGCCAAGCGCAGAGTAGGCAAAGCGCTGCTTCGAGCCCATATTGCCGACCGAAGCCTTGCCGCTGTTGATGCCGATGCCTGCGCGCAATTCGTGGAAAGGTTTTCCCGCCTCTTCCGCTCGCGTTTTCAGCACGGTGTTGACGGGCTTCAGCGCCGCCACCATCTCAAGCGCGGCACGGCAGGCGCTTTTCGCGTGCTCGGGCATGTCGACGGGTGCGTTCCAGAAGGTCATCATGGCGTCGCCCATGTATTTATCGACGAAGCCATTGTTGTCGAGCACGGCCGAGGTCATGGGTGTCAGAAAATCGTTCATCATGCGGATAAGTTCGGCCGGGTCCATGCTCTCGGAAATCGTGGTGAAGTTGCGGATGTCGGTGAACATCACGGTCAGCTCGCGCACCTCGCCGCCGAGCTTCAGCTTTTCGGGATGCTTGACCAGCTCCTCGATAAGGTCAGGCGACAAATAGCGGTCGAAGGCCTGCCGGATCATGCGTTTTTCCATCTCGGAGCGCAGGTTGGCGAGGATGGAGGACGCGATAAAAATAACCACCACAATAATAGACGGGTATACAGGGTCGATCAGAAGCCCCTGTTTATAAAACAGCAGACTGCCGAACACTCCTCCCGCCACGAGCAGGGAGACGATCAGCGCCAGAACGCCCGCACTGATAAAATAGGTCAGGACGATGATGGCAAGGCTGATGACAACGGCTGCCAGCAGCTCCTTTACTTCTATCGACTGAGGGCGGTTCAGGTACTGCCCGTGCAATATCTGTTCGGTGATTTCGGCGTGGACTTCTACACCTGGCAGGAATCCGTCGATGGGCGATGCGCGCACATCGAGAAGCCCGATAGCCGATGTGCCGACAAATACTATCTTGTCCTTGAGTAGCTCAGGCTTGGCCTTGCCTTCGATGACTTCCCAGGCGGGGACGTAGATTTTTGTCCGATGTCCTGTATAATAAACCTGTATCCGTCCATCCCTGCTGACGGGTATCCTTATGTAAGGACGTGTCGAGACGATTTCACCACCATTGTCCTTCGATATTCTCTTGATCTTGCTGACAAGAACTTCGGTAATGCCGGAATTGTCAGCCGATGCAGCAGGGTCGACAGTCATGTTATAACACAACTCCTGATCGCCCATCGAGACGCGCAGAGCTTCAAGCGCAAGAGTCGGATGAAGGTCGATCACCTTCCCCGACGCGTCCTGCTGCCCGACCAGCAGGGGGACAGACCGGATAACCCCGTCCTTCTCCGGCAAAATGGAGAATATCGCGTTTCCCGCCGCCGCAGAAGACAGCACGGGCAGCGCGGTCGTAAAGTTCCCGGTTTTGATGACGTAATGGCGAGGATTTTCAGGGTCGTCATAAGGTCGGTGTGCAAGACACAAATGAGGATTTG
>JAYUPV010000067.1:0-5048 GCA_043759865.1 Alphaproteobacteria bacterium
GGGGCTATGTTGCCGTCGCTGTCCTTGCCATCCCAGACGAAATCATGGTGGCCTGCAGTTTCATCGCCGTCCTGCGAATAGACCGTGTTGCCGTCCGCATCCGAAATCCGTATCGTGCTTTTCGTCGCGTCTGCGGGCATGTCGTAGGACATGCTGACTGAACCCGCGCCGGTGGATTGGAAAGAAGTTCCCGCCACTTCGACATCCTTGCCGATAAAACTGACGCCAAGAGCGGTCATGTTGAGCGTTTGCATCGCCAGCAGTTTATTGAGTGTGTCGTTGCCGCGCAGCTGTTGTTCAACCTGCGAGAACATGACCAGCTGGTTGGTGAATTCGGCCGTGTCCATGGGCGACAGCGGGTCCTGGTTCTGCAACTGCGTGGTCAGCAGCTTCAGGAAATCGTCAAAATTTGTGTTAAGCTGCGCCGAGGCTGTTGCCGTTTTTTGCGCTGCTGTCTGTGCGTCGGTTGAGCTGTTGACTGTCGTCATCTTTTTATCTCCTGAAAAAACCCTAGACCATTATATTGACGCCGCCTTGGCTGATGGACCCCATCGCCTCGACGGCAATTTTTGCCTGCAGCGCGTTTGCTTGTGTCATGCCGTCATCTTCTGCGCTGTTACCCGATGACGTTCCGTTTCCGTTGTAAGACTGGTTTGTGTCCTGCTGTTGCTGGCGCAGGTCGAAGCTGAGCGAGCCTTCGTCCATTTCGATGCCAGCATCCTGCAAAACACGATGCAGCTGTGCTGAATCTTTTTGCAGCAGCGAAAGCGTGTCGGCCTTGTCGGCGACAAGATGTGCTTTCAGCGAGCCATCACGTCCGAATTTGAGCCTGACTTCCAGCAGCCCGAGTTCGGACGGGTGCAGCTGCATGCGGAAGGTTTCCGATTTCAGCTGCGCGTTGTGCTGGATTTGCAGGGCGATCATTTGCGTCATCTGGGTGTTGCCGGCAGCGCCCATGTAGTTGGCGAAACTGCCGGGTGTGGCGGCGCTGGCCGTTTGCAGGCCGGTCATTGCGCCCGGTGCATAGCCGCCGTTTTGGGAGAATGATTGCCCGCCGAAGCCGCCGCCGTCGAAGCCGCCCTCTGTGGCAAAGCCGTTGACAAGGGACAGGTTGGAAGCGGGCTGTTGTGGCGCTTTTGCTGCGGCTTGCGTATCGGGCTGCGGTTGGGGGGCGATTGTTTGTGGTTGCGGTGCGGGCTGCTGCGCGGGTTTCTGCAGTTGGGACGGGGCTGCGTCTTTTTGCGCGTCGGGCGCGTTCGCGGCTTGTTGCTGCAGCTGCTGTTCGGCCAGTTCCTGCGGCGTAACAGGGGCCGGAGGCAGCGCAATTGCAGGCTGCGGCTTTGCCACGGTCTCTGCGGCAGCGGCTTGTGCGGGGGTGTCAGGGCTGAACGGCATCATCAGCAGCGTCGCCTGTTCGTCTGTCAGGCCGGAGCCGAGTGACATGGTGAGCTTGACAAGAGAAGCCTCGATATCTTCCGCATCAAGGCCCATGTCTTTCATGAGCTGGATGGCATCCTGCCTGAAATCGGCAAGGGCTTCGGCTGTTATGTCGCCGAGCGCCGCGAATTTTCCCTGCAGCTGGCCGATCAGCTTTGCCGTATCGGGACTTTCCTGCAGCGAGGTTGAAAGGCTCGCCGTCAGGTCGCTGTTGAGCGCGGGTTTTACTTCCGGTGCTTGTTTCAGAAGCGCGGCGAGTTTCTTTAAAAGGCCGTCGTCTTCGCCTGCGGGCATCTTTTGCAGGATTTCCAGCATCTCGGCGCGGCTTGCGTTCTTTTCTTCCAGGATGCGGGAAAGTTTTGCCGCCGTTGGGTTGTTCTCGAGCGCCTTGCTGCTGTTGCGCAGCGCGGTCACAAAGGCGCGGACATCATTCTCCGACAGGCGGGATTCCTGCGCTTTTGCAGGGTTTGTCCCTTCTTGTCCCGGAAGGCTGATGATGTTGTAGAGCTTATCCACTTATATTCCTCACGCATTAATCCGAAGTGAACCTTGCAGGAGCTGTGCCAGTTTCTCAGGGGCGCGAAAATTTTTTCCGCATGAAAGTCTCCAACGCCGGTTGGGCCGGATGAGGGATTCATCCGGCCCGCTTGGGAGGGAGGTGTGGTTTTTGCTAGAGTTTCTGATCCACGGAGAGGGAGAGCGTGGATGTCTTGTAGGTCTGTGCTTGTCCTTTCGCTGAATAATTGGTCTGCTTTTCGTCGACGACGGCCTTGCGGGCGGCGTCGAGTATCTTGGTGACGAGGCGCGAGGCGCTGTCTTTGGAAGATTCAAGAGCGCGCAGGTTTTCGTCGAGCGTCACGGTAAACTGCGTACGCGACCGCACCAGCTTCTCGCGCAGCGGCATTTCAAGCCGGGCGATTTCGCTTTTGTGCGCGGTGAGCGCCGTTACGATTTTCTGGTATTCTGCGGCGAGCGATTTTTTCGACGCCTGCAGGCGGTCGACGGCCTTGAAATCCGATTTGCGCAGCGCTGCGGTTTCTTCCGCCAGAAGCTCGCCGAAACGGGCGAGGATGTTGAGCACGTTCTGCACGTCGTTGCGGAGGGTTGCGGTTGCCGGAGCCGTTCTGGTCATCGTGGTTGTGGTCATTGTCATTACCCCTGTTGTTCTTGTATTTTCAGCATCATTTTTTGTATCTGTCCCGAAACGGCCGAGCCGTTACCTTCGGCCATCATTTTGCCGTATTCCTGCGTCAGCAGACTCTTGAACATTTCTTCGCCGTGGCCGCCGCCGAACATCGGGTCGGTTTTCACGCCTTCGAACATCAGCGAAGCCATTTGCGACATGAACATCGCCTCGAATTCCTTGGCGCTTTTTTCCAGCTTGCCGTCCAGTTTGCCGGTGTGTTTCAGCTGGTTCATCGCGATATCGGCAGAGACGGGCATAGGCATCAGGTCTGACATCTTACATCACCTCGATTTCGGCCTGCAGCGCGCCGGCGGCCTTGATGGATTGCAGGATGGTAATGATGTCGCGCGGGCCGACGCCGAGGGCGTTGAGGCTCGAGACAAGCGTCTGGAGGCTGACGCCCGAGCTTATGACGGCGATCTTCTTGCCGCTGCCGCTGTCGTCGACTTGTATGTCGGAGCGGGGGACGACAACGGTATCGCCCTGCTGCGCGAAGGCGTTGGGCTGCGACACCTGCGGCGTCTCGGTGATGCGGATGGTCAGGTTGCCCTGTGCAAGCGCGATGGTGGAGATGCGCACATCTTTGCCCATCACGATGACGCCGGAGCGTTCGTCAATCACAACGCGCGCCACCTGGTCGGGGCTAATGGTAAGCTGCTCGATATCGGTGATCAGGTTAACGATGCCCGCGCCATAGCCGGGCGGGACAGTCAGCGTGACGGAAGCAGGGTTGTCCGCCGTCGCCGCTGCGAAATTGAGGCGGGTGTTGATGGCCGAGGCGATGCGACGCGCCGTCGTGAAGTCAGGGTTACGCAGGCCAAGGCGCGTCGAAGACATGCCGGTGAGGCTGAAAAGGATCTCTCGCTCCACAATCGCGCCAGAGGCGATGCGGCCAGTGGTCGGAATATTCTGTGTCAGGGTGCCGGCATCGCCGCTGGCGGTGAAGCCTGCGATAGCGACAGGGCCTTGCGTAACGGCGTAGACCTGACCATCTGCGCCCAAGAGAGGCGTGACCAGCAGCGTGCCACCCTGCAGGCTTTTCGCGTCGCCGAGCGCCGAGATGGAAGCGTCGATGCGCGAGCCTTGATTGGTGAAGGGGGGCAGCGTCGCCGTGACCATGACCGCCGCGATGTTCTTGGTGTTCAGCTTTTCCGCGCGCACGTTAACGCCGAGGCGTTCCAGCATGCCGATGAGTGATTGCTGTGTGAAGGGCGAGTTGTTGAGGCTGTCGCCCGTGCCGTTCAGGCCGACCACGAGGCCGTAGCCGACCAGCATGTTGTCGCGCACGCCTTCGATATCGACGATGTCCTTTATGCGGGTCGTTCCGGCTGTGCCCTCGACCGAAGTGGAGGAGGAGGCTTTCGCCTTTGCCTTTGCTGCGATTGCAGTGCCCGAAAATCCTGTGGCCACCAATACCGCGAGAATTACCTTTATATATGTCTTCATAACATTACCTGTCCCAAGATAGTTTCTCCCGAAGGATACGAAGCGAAGATCATGCCAGCCCGTGAAAGCCGGATTTACCATGTTTTTCAAAATCTTGACGAGGTGAGGGGAACCGGTAGTCCGGCCCTTTCATGCCCCCAAGGGCAAATATTGCCGACTGGTTTCAGCATAATAAGACGCATATACTGGCTGGATGAAAATAGAGGGCCCTGGCAAATCATCCGGCACCAAAGGCGTCTCCAAAACGGGGGCGAAGAAAAGCTCGGGCGATGCGTCGTTCAGCGGTCTTGTGGACGATACCGAGGAAACTGCAGGGCAAAAGCCTGTTAGCGGCGTCATGTCGGTCGGCCAGCTGGATGCGCTCCTGTCCCTGCAGGAGTCCACCGATAGTGCCTCCGAAGAGGCGATGAAAAAGGCCAAACAGCGTGCCAGCCTGCTGCTTGACCATCTCGATCAGGTGCGGATCGGCATCCTCACGGGCGGAATCCCAATTGCTGCGCTGCAGCAATTGACCCGGATTGTCGGCCAGCACCGTGACAAAATCATGGACCCGAAACTCGCCGAAATCCTCGACGAGGTTGATCTGCGGGTGCAGGTGGAACTGGCAAAACATAGCCAAAACCGCTGATTTTGGCTTTTTTACTGGAAATTCACGGTGTTTTTCTGTAATCAGACGGGGTTGTTTTGCCTTGAAACCTATGTTGTGCATCGGTGCGGGGCGGCTTATAATAACCAATACGCATTATTCAAGGTAACAAGACATGAGCTCACTGCCCGAAACATCATCGACCATTCTGCCTCCGGATTACCGTCCCTCTGAAAAAGAGAAATTCATGAATCCGGTCATGCTGGAATATTTCCGCCAGAAGCTGCTGCGCTGGCGCGCCGAACTGCTCGATGAATCCGTCGAGACGATCAAGGAAATGCAGGAAGATAACCTGCAAAAGCCCGATATCGCCGACCGCGCTTCCGCCGAGAC
>JAYUPV010000068.1:0-5832 GCA_043759865.1 Alphaproteobacteria bacterium
GCGCGCTGACCGGCGACCCCGCGCTTGTCAACCAGGACCCGCTCGGCAAGGCGTGGTTCTTCAAGGTGAAAATCGCGAACGAAAATGAACTCTCCGGAATGAAAGACGAGAACGCATACAATGACTTCATTAAAGGACTTTAAGTGCATGCCGCAGCCCCTTTCCGACCTCGAGCAACGTGACGATTTTATCCGCCGCCATATCGGGCCGTCGGATGCCGACATCGCCGCCATGCTGCGCGCCGTGGGCGCTGCCAGCCTTGGCGAGCTGACGGATAAATCGGTGCCGGCCTCCATCCGCGAAAAATCCGCCCCCGTGACGGGCGAACCGATGACCGAACACGACGCGCTCGCGCTTCTGGAATCGATGGCGAAGCAGAATAAAGTCTACCGCTCGCTCATCGGCATGGGTTACTACGACACGATTGTGCCGAACGTGATTTTGCGCAACGTGCTGCAAAACCCCGGCTGGTACACCGCCTATACGCCCTACCAACCCGAAATTTCGCAAGGCAGGCTTGAAGCCCTCATCAATTTCCAGCAGATGACGATGGATCTGACGGCCATGCCGCTCGCCAACGCCTCGATGCTCGACGAAGGCACCTCGGCGGCGGAAGCCATGACGCTTGCAAAACGCGTCGGCGGCTCTGCCAGCAACGTGTTTCTGGTGAGCGACGAATGCCACCCGCAAACCATCGCGGTTGTTGAAACCCGCGCCAAGCCGCTTGGCATCGAAGTGGTTGTCGGCAAGGCTGCCGACCTCGCCGACAAAGACGGCTTCGCCTTGCTGCTGCAATATCCCGGCACATCCGGCACGGTGGAGGATTACGCCGCCATTGCCGCGAAAGCAAAATCGAAAAACATCGCGGTCGCGGTTGCGACAGATTTGCTCGCGCTCACGCTTTTGAAGCCCCCCGGTGAATGGGGCGCGGATATTGTGTTCGGCTCGGCGCAGCGCTTTGGCGTGCCGCTTGGTTACGGCGGCCCCCATGCCGCGTTTTTTGCGGCGCAGGACGCGTATAAACGCTCCATCCCCGGCCGCATCGTCGGCGTGTCGGTCGATTCAAAAGGCAAGCCTGCCTACCGTTTGGCGCTGCAAACCCGCGAGCAGCATATCCGCCGCGAAAAGGCGACCTCGAACATCTGCACGGCTCAAGTGCTGCTCGCCAACATTGCGGCGTTCTATGCCGTGTGGCACGGGCCCGAAGGCCTGAAAACCATCGCGACGCGCACGCATCGCCTGACCGCGATTTTGGGCGAAGGTCTGAAAAAGCTGGGTCTTGCGGTTGAAACGCAAAATTTCTTCGATACGCTGACGGTAGACTGCGGCAAGCACGCGCAGGAAATTTTGTCGCGCGCGCATCTGCATGAAATCAACCTGCGCGATCTCGGCGATGGCCGCCTTGGCGTTTCGCTCGACGAAAAATCGACGCGCGAAGAGGTCGTCACGCTCTGGCAGGTCTTCTCCGGCAAAAGCGCGTTCGGTTTCTCGGTCGAGGCGCTTGATGCCTCCACGCAAGACCATATTCCCGCCGCGCTGAAAAGGACTTCGGAATATCTCGCGCACCCGACCTTCCATTTGTATCGCTCCGAAACCGAAATGCTGCGCTATTTGCGGCATCTGGAACATAAAGACATCGCGCTCAACCGCTCGATGATCCCGCTTGGTTCCTGCACCATGAAGCTGAACGCCACGGTGGAAATGATCCCCGTCACCTGGCCCGAATTCGGCAACATGCACCCCTTTGCGCCGCTTGATCAGGCGCAGGGCTATCAGGAGATGCTGAAAGATCTCGAAAACAAGCTCTGCTCCCTCACCGGTTTTGCGGCGGTCACGCTGCAGCCGAACGCGGGCTCGCAAGGCGAATATTCCGGCTTGCTCGTTATCCGCGCTTATCACCAGTCGAAAGGGCAGGGGCACCGCAACATCTGCCTCATTCCGTCATCGGCGCATGGCACCAACCCCGCCACAGCCGTCATGGCCGGCATGGAAGTTGTCATCACCGCCTGCGACGATAACGGCAACGTTGATTTGAATGACTTGCGCGCGAAAGCTACGCAGCACAAAGACAAACTCGCCGCGCTGATGGTGACCTATCCGTCTACCCATGGCGTGTTCGAGGAAGAAATCCGCGAGATTTGCAAAATCATCCACGACAACGGCGGACAGGTTTACATGGACGGCGCGAATTTCAACGCGCTGGTCGGCCTTGCCTGCCCCGGAAAATTCGGCGCGGATGTGATGCACATGAACCTGCACAAAACTTTCTGCATTCCGCATGGCGGCGGCGGTCCCGGCATGGGCCCCATCGGCGTTGTGGAACACCTCGCGCCCTTCCTGCCCGGACATCCGCTGATGGTCGGCGTCGGCGGTGAAAACGCCATCGGCCCTGTATCCGCTGCACCCTACGGCTCGGCATCAATTCTTCCGATTTCGTGGGTGTACATTACCCTCATGGGAACGGAGGGCTTGAAAAAGGCGACGCAAGTGGCGATTTTGAACGCCAACTACATCGCCAAGCGCCTCGAAAAACATTACACCACGCTCTACAAAGGCAAGAACGGCTATGTGGCGCATGAATGTATTCTCGACACAAGGCCCCTTAAAACTTCCGCGAATATTAGCGTCGACGATATCGCGAAACGCCTGATGGATTTCGGCTTCCACGCGCCGACCATGTCTTTCCCCGTTCCCGGCACGCTGATGATCGAGCCGACGGAGAGCGAGAGCAAGGCCGAGCTCGACCGCTTTATCGCGGCGATGACCGTCATCCGCCTTGAAATCGCGAAAGTCGAAAAGGGCGAGTGGCCGCAAGGCAACAACCCGCTGGCGCTCGCGCCCCACACGCTCGCAGACCTGACCGCCGAAAAATGGGACCGTCCCTATCCGCGCCACGACGGCGCATTCCCGGCGGCGCATCTGGTGAACGACAAATACTGGCCGCCCGTCAACCGCATCGACCATGCGGCAGGCGACCGGAATCTCGTTTGTTCCTGCCCGCCGATCGAGGCGTATTCTGAGGCTGCGGAGTAGGAAAAACCTTTATTTGCAGTTTCTTATCCTGCCATTATTACGCTTGTACGCCAGTTGACGTACAATGGTAAAAGAGGAAAAGGAAACGTAAAATGACGATGGACGACAGAATCAGCACCCGCATCGATCCCGCGCTGAAGAAAAAGGCGCTCAGGATATTTGAGGGTCTTGGCGTCAGCGAGGCGGAGGCCATCCGCATGTTCTATGCACAGGTCGCGCTGCACAATGGCATTCCTTTCCCTGTCAAAATCCCGAACGCTGAAACGCTGGCGGCCTTTGCGGAAACGGGTAAGCCGGAGAAACTGCCGTCGTATAAAAAGTTCCGTGCCTTGAGAGACGACTCGGACGTTTAAGCCTTGCTGGTCATCAAACCCACCAACCGCTTCCTGAAAGACCTGAAGCCCGCGAAAAAGCGCGGCAAGGATATCGACAAGCTGGAAGACATCATCGACCAGTTGCAGGCGCAAAAGCCTCTGCCTTCCAAAAACCGCGACCACGGGTTGACAGGTGACTGGCTCCTGATTTACAGCACCGACCATAAGTATCTGTTTCTGGAAAGAACAGGAACACATTCAGACTTGTTTAAATAATTCATGCATTTTGATGTAAGATGCGCCATGCGGAGTTTTCTTATCCCATTTATCGCTGCCCTTGCTCTTTGTTCCCCCGCGCAGGCGGAGGAGCAGTCCGCGCCAGCGGCAGAGAAAAAAGAAACCTTGCAGCAGCAGGTGGCGCAGCAACTGGTGGGGATGGAGAAGCGGCACTTCATCACTTTCAATTCCGAAAACGACCTGTACGGCGGCGGCTCCGACCAGAATTACACCAACGGCGCGCGCGTCACCTATTTCGAAGCGGGCGTGCGCCCCAACCCGATTTTCGACCGCATCGACGACCTGATACCGACCTTTACCATCAACCCCACGACCAGCATTTATTATTCTCTCGGGCATAATTTATATACACCGAAAGATATTACGCGCGTGACCCAAGACCCGCGCGACCGTCCGTGGGCGGCGTTCCTTTACGGCTCGGCGGGTCTTGTGACCATCACCGACAACCATATCGACGAAGTGGAAGCGACACTCGGCGTTGTCGGCCCCGCCGCGCTCGGACGTCAGGTGCAGACTTTTGTGCATGAAAATATTTCCAGCAGCCCCACGCCGCGCGGCTGGGGCAACCAGCTCGACAATGAACCGGGCGTGATGCTGTCGTGGCAGCGCCGCTGGCCTTCGCGGTTTACGATTTCGGGGCCGCTCGGGCTTTCTGCAAGCGCCGAACCGCATTTCGGCGCGACGGTCGGCAACATTTATACCTATGCGAATACGGGGCTCAGCCTGCGCCTCAGCCCCCATGCGACACGGTTTCAGGACGATCCCAACCGCGTGCGCCCCGCCATGCCGGGCACGGGCGCGTTCATCGTGCCGGATGATACATTTTCGTGGCACTTGTTCGGCGGCGTCGAGGGCAGGGCGGTCGCGCACAACATCTTCCTCGACGGCAATACTTTTTCCGACAGCCACAGCGTCGACAAAGTGCCGCTGGTGATGGATGCAAGCGCAGGCATCGCTTTCAGCTATGGCCGCGCTCGGGTCAGCTATGCCGTGGTCTATCGCAGCCGCGAATTCCAGCTGCAGGATTCGGGCGATGTGTTCGGCACGGTCACGCTCGGCTTCCGGTACTAATACTCATATAAAGCAGGCATTTATAAGAGATCTGTGGTAATATTGCGGAAAATAATATACACTCCCACCCAGTCAAAAAAGTTGGAAAAGGGTGTCGTCATGTCCCAGGAAAAATTAAAGCCGGCCTTCCAGAAATATGCCGGGAAGATCATCAACATCGCCGAAGTCAAGGCGCTCGTCGCCGCCGAAAAGGAAAAGCCGTGGCGGCAGCTGAAACACACGCTGCTGGGTCCCGTTCATTTCATCAAAAAACTGGCCAACAGTTTCCGCGCCAAGCCTTCGCTGGAATCCATGCAGTTCTATGTGACAAAAGAAGCGAACGAAGCCAACCTTGCCATCTATGCCAGCCAAAAAATCCAGCCGCAGTCGGCGGACAGCGCAGACGGTTATTTTGAAGCATCGAAGGTATTGAACGGCATTTACCTGCTGGCGGGGCCCGGCGCATTGCCGGCCCATTTCCTGAGGGCTGTCGCGGCCGCGCCCGACCACGCCCGGGATCTTGCCGACGGAAAACTCGTGCAAAGCGGCTTTGCCATCAGCATTAACCTGAACAACCCGTCGCCCGTGCCCAATGCAATACTCCTGACGCCTGACACGCCGAAGTACAATTCCCTCACGACACTAAAGTTCAGATGACGGAACAGGCGAAGAGACGCGGATCACTCTTCCGCCGTCGGCTTTTTTGAAGCACTGGCGTGGTTTCGGCTGTGGCTTCGCCCAACTGCGGTCACTGGATTTTCATTTTTTATCAGATACTTATCCACGCCCTTCCCAAGGGCTGCGCGGTATTATAGTCTTTCCCCGATTTTAAGAAAAACCGGAGCGAAGATGTCAGCAGGCTATACCGCCCTCTTGGGTGAAATCGCCGCAATGTCGCAAAAGGCCGCCACGCAAACGCTGGCGGTGGTCGGCGATGACACCGCCATTTCCGCGAACCAGCTGATCGGCGGCCAGCCGGAGCGAAAACTGCCCATGGTGCTGCGTGTGGTGAAGGGGTCGCTGCGCAACAAGGCGATCATCATCCCCGTCGCGCTTGCCATGAGCAGTTTTCGCTCCGGCTGGCCGCCGATCAGCTGGTTCGCGGAAATGGCGGTGTCATCGCCGACCACCGCCAGCG
>JAYUPV010000069.1:0-4114 GCA_043759865.1 Alphaproteobacteria bacterium
GCTTTGTCACATGGCCTAGCAGCGTGCCGATATCGGCAGCGCCATGCTTGTGGGCATTGGTCATTTTTTCACTCCCATTTCTTTCATGGGGGCAACAGCATGGCTGTGGTGCTTTGCCGCGCAGTTGTGCAGCGCGGGGGCAGCGCCGGAGAGAATGTTGCAGGTGTTGATGTTCTGCTTCCACACGCCTTTTTTCGGGTCGTAAAGCTCGAAGCTGCGCTGTTCGAGGTCGTAGTAAAGCAGCAATACTTTCAGCGCGCCCGCCTTCACCTCGTCGGCGATGGTGGCGTGGCCGTCGCGGCCTTTATAGCCCATGAGGTTTTCACGCGCTTTGACGCCGATTTCACGCGCCAGATGGTCGCCCGCGCGGCGCAGGCTACCGCCTTCTTCCGCCATGAATCTTTCGCCAAGCGTCGGGATATCGAGCCCAGAGCGGTGTGCAACCGCAGCGACTGCGTGCAGATCGTCGCCCGCTGCGAGATCGGGATACGGCACTTTCAGCGCGGCCTGCGCGCCGCCGCAATCGGAATGCGTGATGAGCGCGATATGGTCGATTTTATTGAGGCGGCGGAAAGCCATGCGGCTGAGAAAATCGGTGCTGGCGTTTTCTTCCGGCGGCACAACGGCCGCTATCTGCCGGTATTCGAGCGCGATGCCGGGGCCGTAATCCAATGCCTTCGCGGGCTGGAAGCGGCTGTCGATGCAGCAGACGAGGAAACATTGCGGGCTGTGCGGCTCCGCCATCACGGCGGCTTCTTCGGCGGTGAAACGCTGTACGGCGTTGGCGTTCGATGCCAACTGTTTTCTGGACGCAGCTTTGCTGAGCTGGTTTTTGGGCATTGCGGGCCTCCTGATCTTTAAGCAGTACTCTTTGTGGGAGGAACTTGACGGCCGTAAAGGTCCATCTGTCCCTGACAAAACAACTTGCGAAAAGTCCCAGTGGCCCTGCTCCCTGCGGATCGGCTTTCTCTTTGTCCGAAGCCCTCGTCATGGAAGCTGATTGCGACTTATCTTTAAAAAAGCTACGCCGATTCGCAGGACACGTCAATAATGTTCATTTTGAGTATAATTGTACCGCAGCGTATTTCACGGGGTTTTAAATACACAGCGTTAAGTAACGGGGGCTAAAGCGTTGACGGGAAGGCAAAGCCGTTTTGAATATGTTTTTCTGCGCTGCGGAAAAAACTACGGCTTCCTCGCGGTTGCCTTGATATTGCCGAAGGCCGAGCGCGTGGCTTTCACGTCGGTGAAGCCCGCTTCCTTCAGCAGCGCCGCCAGCTCTTCCTCGCGGTAGGTCACGATTTTATGCGCGATACCGTGTTTCGCCTGCATATCGGGCGCGACAAAATCAAAACGCTCGGCAACCGGCCGGTCGCGATGCGGATAGGTCTTGCCGTATTCGGTGTCCCAGCCGGCAGCCGAGATAAACACGGCACCGCCCTTCGCCATGCGGTTGAACATCATGCTCAGGATTTTCTTCGCGTCGTCATAGGGAACATAGTGAATGGCGCGCTGCGAATACAGCACAGCGAAATCTTCGGGGATTTCAGACGGCACCAGCGCCGCGAAATCGCGCTGCACGAATTTCAGCTTGCCCGACACGGCGGTTTTCTTGAAATTTTCAGTGGTCATGTCGGCGATGTCGATCATGGTGACATCTGCCCCCGCTTCCGCCATGCGCACCGCATGCGCGCCGAAGCCGCCGCCGAGGTCAACGGCCATCACAGGTTTTTTCGCATCGCGGATAAAGGCAAGCGAGGCAAGGTCAAGCTCGTCCTGACGCTGGCTGGCGATATCGACGCCGTGGCCGTCATCGGTGGGCTTGAACTGGTCGCCATATTTGTTAAGTGGTTCTGACATGATGGGGAGAACCTAGCCCGATACCTGCATTATGTCAATCCAAAAACGCTTGTCTAATGAAATCAAGTGCTGCGCGACGCTGGGGCTTCGGGGGTTCAGGCGTGCCCGAGGCAGGTGCGGGCGGGCCGTAGAGCGGCTGCTCGGGGCGCGAACCGATGGCGACGGGAATGCCGTCAGCGCGCAGGCGGGCCGCGTCAACCTCTCGCCAGTCGATAGCGGCGTTCTGGCCCGCGATTTTCTGGATGGCGGCATAGAGGTCGAGGTCGGGCTTATATTTCGCCTCGTCGGTTTTCATCTTGGCGATTTTGGGCGCGAGCTGCAGGTACAAAGTATTTTCCTGCCATGCCATTTCATACGAGGTCTTCATGAGCAGCACGGGCGTGCCTACCTTGACGGCCTTGAACAGGCGCTCGATGTCTTTCGAATACATGCGCATGCAGCCGTGGCTGACTTTCTTGCCGACAGAAGACGGCGCGTTGGTGCCGTGGATCATGATGCCGTTGAGCCCGAGCGACAGCGCATATTTGCCAAGCGGGTTGTTGGGGCCGGCGGGGATGAAATCGGGGAGATCAGGGCTTTCCTCGCGGATACGGTCGGTCGGCGTCCAGATCGGGTCCTTGCGCTTGGCGAAAACCTTGGTCGCTGCGACGGGCGTTTCCCAGCCGGGTTTGCCCGAGGCGATGGGGAAACTCATGGTGCCCCCGTTGCCGTCGAAAAAGAACAGGCGAGAGGTTTCAAGGTTGATGACGATGCCTTCGCGCGTGATGGACGGTACCAGATGCATATCGCCGACGGTGATTTCCGTACCGGGCTTCGGCTTCCACGGGTTGACGCCGGGGTTTGCCGCCTGCAGCTCGACGATGCCGACGCCGAATTTCTGCGCGATGGTGGAAAGGTCTTCGTTTTTCTTGACGGTGTAGTTGATGACATTGCCGATGACTTCGCCCGAGGCCAGATCTGCTGCTTGCGCGGCAGGAACGGCGAGGGAGAGCGAGAACAGGATAAAAAGCAGGCGGCGGATTTGCATACTTTCGGACCTTTAATTGTTGCGGCGGCAGTATCTTTCCGGTCAAATTCCCGAGGCGAAATTTCCCTCATTTACCCCAATCTTAACCCTTGCGCGTTAAACTATGGTTAATGGGGGATGGTAATTTTTATGTTTGAAATCAATGTGATAGATATAGGTCATCGGGCTGAAATTTGCCATAAATAAAAATTCCAGCCAGTTTGGGTATTTACGGAAATTTCAAGACGCGGGAATCAAAGCGCAGTGGCTCCATCACCACACCGCCGCAACCGGCAACCGGAAATCACTTCATGAAGGTTTCGTCTTCGGCCCCGAGCTGCGGGCGGAATTCGATGACGCGCTGCTTGACCGCGCGCAGCTGCGCCGCCGGCATCCTGTTGCCAAGAACGGGCAGCGACATGGTATAGCCGCCATAGCCGGCTTTGATGGCGACGGCGAACCAGAAATACGCCTCGGGGTAGTTTTTCTCTACGCCGTTGCCATTGTAGTATAGCGCGCCCAGATCATACTGCGCGCTGGTATTGCCCTTGATGGCCGCCTTCTGATACCAGATCGCCGCCTTTTTAAAGTCGCGTTCGAACCCGCCAAGGCCGCCCGCGTAAAATCCGCCAAGCGCGTATTCGGCACGCGACAGGCCCTGATCCGCCGCCTTCTGGTACCACTCTGCCGCCTTAACCATGTTCTGGTCGAGGCCGGAGCCGGTTTCGTACATGGCGGCGAGCCGGTACTGCGCCTCGGGCAGTTCGCGCGTCGCGGCCTGCTCGAACCATTTCGCCGCTTCGCGCAGGTCGCGCTTGACGCCCTGCCCGCGGTAGAAAAGCCTGCCATACCTGAACTGGCTGTCACGGTCGCCCTTTTCGGCCTTTTCCCGCAGCGCCTCGGCGTTGCGCTCGAAGCCCTGCACATAGATACGCAGGTCAACAAGGTCTTCCTTCGCCTTCTCGATGCCGTGCAGAGCGGCAAGCCGCAGCCATTTTGCGGCGTCGTCGTAATCCTGCTCCACGCCGATACCTTCAAGGTAATATTTGCCGAGGTTGTATTCCGATTGCGGATGCCCCTGCTCCGCCGCGTTGCCGAACCAGGCGGCGGCTTCAGCCGCGCTTTTCTCCACGCCCACGCCACTTTCATACATCATGGCGAGGTAATACTGCGCCTCGGGGTGACCCTGCGCGCCCGCCTTCGCGTACCACTTGGCAGCCTGCTTGTCGTCCTGCGGCGTGCCTTTGC
>JAYUPV010000070.1:0-2727 GCA_043759865.1 Alphaproteobacteria bacterium
AGCCGTGAATTGCTGGAGGCGGGCACGCCGATTTTGCTGTCGGTCGATGTGGACAAAAAACCCGATTCAGACGACCTGCGCTATCTCGCCCAAACCATCGAACCGCTGACGGTCGCGGTGCAAAACGTCACCCGCCAGTTGCACATCCATGTTGATACGGCGGCGGCCATGCCAAAAATAAAAACCGTGCTCGACACCGCAGGGCAGGGGCGCGTGAAGGTGCATTTGTTCATCGACGCAGGCAAAGGCCGCGAGGCAACGCTCGAACTGCCCGGCGGATGGAACGTGCGCGAAGACACGCCCAAAAGCCTGCGCTCCATCGGTGGCGTCAGCAATGTCCGCGAAGTCTAGGATATTGTAAGTTATATCAATAGCTTAACCGACATCGTTTCTATTGACTTTCCATAACCATATCTGTAAAATAATCCATCCTGAATTCAAGGTGGAAAAAATGCCGTCTGCAGGGTTGGTTGAAAAAGCGCTAGATGCGGTGTGGTGGCGGGGCAAGGGCGTCCCGCTCACGGCGGAGCAATTGGCCGCGACAGCATCGACGCTGACCAATCCTGCCGCGCGCGTCGAGATACCCGCCGATTTTCCGCGCCTGCTGCTGCTGACCGACCGCGACCGGATACTGAAGGCGCTCGACCGCGAGCTGCGCGACAAGCACAAGACGACGCTGAACAAAGTTGGGCGCATCAACATCGTTTACCCGCACAAGCACCCGCTGAAATTCCCGCGCCACCAGAACAACGCCGATAAATATGCGCGCGATGCATGGTACGCGCTCGAAGGCGGTGCGCGGCAAGTGGAGTGGGTGCTGGGGTCATCCTTGGTCGAACTCGTAAGGCTTGACCGCTCCGAAATCCGCACCAGCGTCCACGCGCTTTCGGGCAAGCAGGAATATGCGCTTTATGACGCCGCGCAGGAAAACCCGTCGCTGCAATTCGGCAAGCCGGGCAATGACAAAAAAGAATATTTCCTGATCGTCGATTCAGGTTTCGACCAGGGCACGACGCTTGCGAACCTCATGAGCTTTATCACTGCGAATGGCGGCACGGTGCTGGCGGCGGCGGTGCCGAACCCCGATGCGGGCCAGTTGCAGCAACAGAAGGCTTTTACCGATAACGAAGGCCTACTGCTCGAAACTTCGCTGCGTCCCGAATTTCTCGATGCTTCGCGCAACACCGGCCGCCTGCCGCAGATGGCAAAGGCCTTCGCCGATTCAGCAAGCAAAAGCGGCAAGGACTGGACACCCCAGCAGGCGCTCGATATGTTCGAGGAAAAACTGAACAAGCTCGGCAACAGCGTGTTTGCGCTGACGGATGGCGAAGCGGCGCGCGTGATTGAAAGCGTCAGCGACGAGCGTTACCTGTTCCATACCCCCTTCATTGAAATGCTGGAGCAGCTGGATAAAAAAGCGGCGACACCGAAAGCACCGCGTCCATGAAAAACATCAAAAAACTCATTTCCATCCGCAATATCATCGCCACGCTGAAGCATCCGGTGAACAAGGAAAGCGGGCTTGCGAACCCCGTGAAGCGCGCGGAAATCCCCGCCGACTTCCCCGGAACGATTTCGCCCTATAGCGCGGCGGAAGCGCTTGCGGTGATCGAAGCGCAACTGGCGAAGCGCGGCACATCGCTGAAGGATGTGAAGCGCATCAACATCGCCTATCCGCACAAACATAAAGGCCTGCACCCGAAACACCACAACAGCGCCGAGGAAAGGGCGCTCGCGTTTCAGGAAAAAATGCAAAAGATAGCGCCCGATGTCGAGTGGGTGCTGGCGCAGGCATTGTCGGAGCGCAAGCATCTCGACCGCTCGGGCGACCAGAGCGGCTTTCATGCGCTGACCGGCAAGCAGGTCTATGACGTTTACATGCCCGCGCAGGTGCAGCCTTTCCCCTTTGCCGACAAAAAGCGCACCGGAAAAGAATATTTCGTTATTGTCGACAACACCATCGAACAAGGCACGACCATTGCGAACCTCATGAGCTTTATCGCGCATAACAACGCCGAGGTGCTGATGATACAGGCCGACCGCCATATGCCCTTCGCGCAGCGGCGCGGCGTGAACGATGACACGGCGGTCAATCGGTTTTCCACCGCCCCCGTCACCCTCGGCCCCGCCTTCAACGACGCGGCGCGCAACAACGGGCGCGTGCCGCAGCTGGCGGTGGCGTTTTCAAAATCGGCGAAAGAGGCGGGGGATGACTGGTCGCCCGAAGAAAGCATCGAAAAATTCGAGGCCGCGCTGCAGCGTCACGGCAACAGCGTTTTCGCCCTGACCGAGGGCGAAGCCGCGCATTTGCTGAAAACAATGTATGTGGAGATAAACTCTTTCCCCGCGCTCGTCAAAAAGCTGGAAAAGAAAAAGCCCGAGAAAACGCCTAAAGCCCCGCGCGCATAGCAACTACGGTTTCAGCTTCAATCCCGGGTTTTTGGGGCGGAGTTTCAGCTTTGCGGCGTTCATTTCGGCGAGCAGCTTCTGCGAATGAGGCGCCTGCGGCTCGGCGTTCCTGTAGTCGTCACCAAGTTTGCGCAGTTGGAATTCGTTTTCGTCGGGAACGCGCATCCGTTTTGCCGAGGCATCCGTTTCAAGCTCTGCCATTTTCAGGAAGGCTTCATTCGCGGTCAGCGCGTCAGCGATGCGCGTCACAAGGCCGCTTTTCACGCCGACTTCGTGCTGCCTGATCTGGTATCCCTCTTTCTGGAAGGCGGGGGACAT
>JAYUPV010000071.1:0-2017 GCA_043759865.1 Alphaproteobacteria bacterium
GAAGCCCGGGTCGTAGGTGAACATGCCCGTTTCGGCGTAGAGCTTGCGGATGTCGATGACGCGCGGGCCGACTGATCCGTCGAGCACCGGCAACTGATATGTCTTGCCCGTTTCATTGTCGGTCAGCGTAACCGTTTTTTGCGGCTTTGCTTGCGGCGCTGCGGTGCTCATTTTTAACCCTCTTGTTTTGCTTTGATAATTCTTGAATTCCCCTTCTTTAATAGTACGTGACAACGGCAGGAAATTCAATGCGATTATGGTGCATTGCAGCAATGGGATTATTGAAATGAATCAGCATGTTGCAGGAGATTTTTTGCGGGTTTGGCGGTACTGCGGCGCGGGAGCGCTTATGTACCCCCAACCGCCGCCTGAAAACCGCGCGGCTGGTCGAGGTATTTGTACCCGAAATCATGCTTCAGGTTGCGCTGCAAAATGTCTTTCAGCACCGCATGGTCTTCCGGCGAGAATTCGGTGTTGCCCTGTCCGTCGGGGCGCAGCGCTTTTGCTGAAACGGCGGGGTCGTGATGTTTCGCCATGAAGTCTTTCGCGCCGGCAGCAACGCCAGCAGCAATATCATCGGCGGTCAGCGGCAGCTTGAAAAAGCGGTTGAGGCGGTCGAGGCCGGTCGCGGCGTCGGTGCGGAAATCTTCGTAGCGCAGCACAAGCGTTTCGTTCGGGTAGCGCGTCGCGACTTCGCCCCAGCGGTTGAGGAAACGGGTGTAAAACCACGCATCGCAAATGTAACGGTTGCTGCGCGGGTCGCCCTTCACGTATTCGCTGAACGGCACGCCGTATTTTTCCTGCCACTTTTCGTAGTTTGAAATCAGAACTTTGCGGATGTCGCGCACCACCACGGCATAGGGCGGCAGTTTCAGCGAGCTGCGAAGCCAGCCCCACTGCATCGGGTAAGGCGGCACCGAATGTGAGGTCGCGATGCGCGGCAGCTCGGGGTACATGCGCGGCAGTTTCGGGTGGCCGATGAAATCGTTGGAGGCCATGGACGCGTTGTTGAAATAGCGCGGCGGTTGCAGGCCGTAGTGATACGCCATGGCATGGCTCAGCATCCACTTGACCCAATGCGTGCCCGAATGCGGGCCGGTGATGAGATAGCCCTGGAAATCGCGGTATTTCATCATGGCGAGCGCAAAACAGTCGCGGTTCAGGCAATGCAGGCGGAAGGCAAGGTCGGCCGAGGGCGGCGAGGCGGTGCTGGTTGCTGTCGCGGTATTGTTCATGGCGGCGTCATTATCCCGTTTATTTAGCATAAAGAATAGCGAAACGAGCCAGCCCTGTAAAGCCAAAAAAAACGCAGCGGTTCTGAAACCGCTGCGTTTTTTGTTGTATCAACAGGCTCTTAGGCTGCTTTCGGCGGCTGCGCTGCGGGCGCTGCCGGTGCTGCCTTGTTGTCCTGCGCGGCGGCAGCCTTGGGCTGTGCCTGCGGGAAAGCGTCGACATCGATGACCGCGCGGCGCAGCACGTCCATCTTCGCCAGCTTTGCGGCTTCGTCTGCCGTGATGATGCTGGCGGCGACCGCAGCTTCAAGCACTTCGGAGCGCTTGCCGCCGGTGATCGTCTTGGCTTTCTGTGCGAGATAGACTTTTTTCTCGAGAGGCTCGACTTCGACCACGAGGTTGAAGGCGGCTTCCAGCTTGCCGAGAGGCTCTTTCATGTCGGTCGGCTTGAAGATGCCGCTCGTCAGGTTGTCGCGCACGGGGCCGGGGTTGCGGATGGTGTCCGCCACTTTACGGTCGAGATAGTCCGACGGAGCCGCGTTGTGCTTGTCGTTCACGAAGAACAGCGCGCCGAGTGCGACCGCGCCGCCCACGATGCCCGCGACGGGGCCGAGCAGAACGCCGGCGGCAGTTGCCGCGATCGTCAGGCCGGTCATCAGGAGCTTTTTCGGGAAGGCGAGATACTTGACGAGCTTGGTCGGCTTCAACGGGTGGTTGTCGAGCGCGTCTTCAAGGGCTTTCTCGGCCTTGTTGAGTGCGTGCTGCACAGCCCAGTCGAGCAATAC
>JAYUPV010000072.1:0-2451 GCA_043759865.1 Alphaproteobacteria bacterium
CTCATACTTGCCGCAATCGGGAAGTGCCCAGTTTCGTTGTATTTTCTCAGGTATTGCGTCCGAGGCTTGCGCTTTGCCCCCAATACCGCTACAAAGGGCGGCAATAAGGAAAATAAAAAGGATAGCGATAAAGCGTTTCTGCATATTGCACCTGTTAAAACAAGGCCTTATTCTCTCGGCTGCACCGTCACACAGTAAAGAATTATGACAGAACAAAAGCACATCCGGAACTTCTCGATTATTGCCCACATCGACCATGGCAAGTCAACCCTTGCCGACCGTCTCATCCAGAAATGCGGCGGGGTGGAAGAGCGCGAGATGAAGGAGCAGATGCTCGACAACATGGAGATCGAGCGCGAGCGCGGCATCACCATCAAGGCGCAGACCGTGCGCCTGAAATACAAGGCGAAGCGCGATGGGCTGGAATACCAGCTCAACCTCATGGACACGCCGGGGCATGTGGACTTCGCCTACGAAGTTTCCCGTTCGCTCGCCGCCTGCGAAGGCGCGCTGCTGGTGGTGGACGCGTCGCAAGGCGTGGAAGCGCAGACTCTTGCCAACGTTTACCAGGCCATCGACAACAACCTCGAAATCGTGCCGGTCATCAATAAAATCGACCTGCCCGCCGCCGAGCCCGACCGCGTGAAAACGCAGATCATGGACGTTATCGGCCTCGATGCGTCGAACGCCGTGCTGACCTCCGCCAAATCGGGCATCGGCATTGACGAACTGCTCGAAGCCATCGTCGAGCGCCTGCCGCCGCCGTCGGGCGACCCCGATGCGATATTAAAGGCGCTGCTGGTTGACAGCTGGTACGACGCTTACCTCGGCGTCGTGGTCCTCGTGCGCGTGTTCGAAGGCACCGTCCGCACCAAAGATAAACTGCGCTTCATGAGCAACGGCGCGGCTTACGAAGCCGACCGCGTGGGCGTTTTTACGCCGAAGCACATCATCACCAACGAGCTGAAGCCCGGCGAAATCGGGTTCATCACCTGCGGCATCAAGAACATTCACGAAACGAAAATCGGCGATACCATCACGCTTGACCGCACGCCCTGCGCCGAACGGCTGCCGGGCTTCAAGCCCTCGGTTCCCATGGTCTTCTGCTCGCTGTTCCCCGTGGATGCCAGCGACTTTGAAAAACTGCGCGACAGCCTCGCCAAACTTGCATTGAACGATGCGAGCCTGCACCACGAGCCGGAAAACTCGACCGCGCTCGGCATGGGTTTCCGCTGCGGCTTCCTTGGCCTGCTGCACCTTGAAATTATTCAGGAACGCCTGCTGCGCGAATACAACCTCGACCTTATCCCGACCGCGCCTTCGGTAGTGTACAAAATCTATCTCACCAACGGCGACGAGATGGAACTGTACAACCCCGCCGACCTGCCCGATGTGGTGCGTATCACCAAAATCGAAGAGCCGTGGATTAAGGCGACGATTTTCGTGCCTGACGAATATCTCGGCAGCATTTTGCAGCTGTGTCAGGAACGCCGTGGTTCGCAAGTGGAACTCACTTGGGTCGGCTCCCGCGCGATGGCGGTGTATCGCCTGCCCTTGAACGAAGTGGTGTTCGATTTCTACGACCGCCTGAAATCAATCTCGCGCGGCTATGCCAGCATGGATTACACGCTCGACGGTTTCAGCGAAGGCGAGTTGGTGCGGCTCAACATTCTTGTGAACGGCGAAAACCTCGACGCGCTGTCGATGATCGTCCACCGTTCGCAAGCCGAGCGTCGCGGCCGCCAGTTGTGCGAACGCCTGAAAGACCTTATCCCGCGCCAGCTGTTCAAGATCGCGGTGCAGGCCTCCATCGGCGGCAAGATCGTGGCGCGCGAGGATATCTCGGCGCTGCGCAAGGACGTGACGGCGAAATGCTATGGCGGCGACATCTCGCGCAAGCGCAAGCTCCTCGACAAGCAAAAAGAGGGCAAGAAAAAGATGCGCCAGCACGGCAACGTCGAAATCCCCCAATCCGCCTTCATCGCGGCGCTGCGGATGAACGAGGATAAGTAATGGCAGGTCGGCCGAAAGATTTCCTTGATAAAGCTCGGGGAGCCTTTCGTGCCGGAAATTTCGCCGAGGCTCTCGAGAATTACGAATATTTTTTCGATCACGCGCTTGATGGTGATACGGCAAGCTATTATGGCGTACGCCTGTCGTATTGTTTGGATGAATGGACGCAGCTAGCCGTAAAATTTCCTGCTGCTCTGGACCGTCTTCAGAAGAAAAGAGACGATTCCCTAGAATTGCTTATTCAGACACGTGATCCCGAGAGGTTTCACGACTTTGAAACTATTTGTAAATATTTAAAATGCGAAAACTTGCCGGTAGAGAAATTTCTAGTTGTCCACGCGTCCGATCCAGAACTCGCTAAAACAATTTTTAGATTTATTAGGAGTGATCTGGTTAGGCAGGGGTTATGGGACGTGTGTGCTGTCCATCTCACAGATA
>JAYUPV010000073.1:0-5668 GCA_043759865.1 Alphaproteobacteria bacterium
GTCATACGTTTCGTAACGTGACCGCGATTAAGAAAAATAACTGCACCAAAAAAAAGCCTCGACGGTGAAGGGCCACAATCTTAGGAGAGTCCACAGATGATGAACAAGAAACAAAGCATCGAAGAAAAATTCAACCGCATGGCAGATGAACCGTCGGCTGAATCCGACGCAGACAGAAGCAGCCGCAAAAACCGCGCACGCGGCAAAGTCGTCGAATTCGTCGATGCAGATCCCGCGCTGAAAAACGAAATGCTCAAAGTGATGGATCCGATCGACCGGAATCCCGACAGCTTTGAAGCCATCATTTCCTACGGCCACCCGCCGCTGGACCGCCTGGGCAAGATCGCCAACGACATGATCAAGATCCAGGGCAAGTTCAACGACCAGGTCAACGTCATGGCTGCGGCCCTGAACCAGCTCGAAGGCGGCCTGAAAGGCATGAACCTCGACAAGTTCGGCGAAGCCACGCAGAAAATGCTGAAATCGCTCGGCACCGGCACCGTCAAAGGCGTCAAAGGCGTTACCAAATTCGCCAAAGACCTCTGGGAAGGCCTGACCGGCGCGAAAGCCAAGCGCACCGAAGACGAGAAACTCGTCAAGGAAATGCAGGACGCCCTGCCGGAAATGCTGTTCGAGATGATCAAGCTCGTCGACAACATCCAGAAAACCGAAGTCGGCATCAAAGAAGTCATGAAAGAAGCCGAAAAACTGGGCCTCGCGCGCGTCGAAGCGACCCGCGAAATCTCCGTTTACCTCGGCGCTTCGAAAGAAGTCCTCCGCCGCTACAACGAAGAGTACATCCCCGAAGCGAACAAGACGTTTGAAGAGTCGCAAGACCCCGAAGACGAATTGTACCTGAAGGACGTGATGAAGCGCAAAGACGACTTCTTTGATCGCATCGCGGTGCTCGAAGGCTCCCGTGCCGCTTCCGTTATCGCCGCTCAACAGCTGCGCCAGATGATGGAAACCATGGAAGACCAGCGCAAGAAAATCCAGGACATCATGTACAACTCGCAGAACGAGTGGAAAGCTATGCTTGCAGCCGCAGGTATCGCAGGCTCGTCCCTGAAAGCTGCACAGACCATCAAGCGCGCAGATGATTTCGGCGACAAGATGCACGACCAGACCATGAAAATGATCGAGGAAGCGCATGCTCTCACGCTGAACTCCAAAGCCCGTGGCACGATCGATCCTGCCAAGCTGATCGAAGCATCCGATCGCCTGCAGAAGATGATCGAACGCGAAAACGACGAGCGCGAAAAGCGCCTCAAGCAACTCGAAGCGACCTCGCAACAGCTGCGCGGCGCGACCGACAAGCTCATCGAGGCAGCCGACAGCTCCAACGTTGCCCGCCGCCTGGAAGCGGTCAAGGAAGCGGAAGAGCAGGCGAAAAAGGCTCGCGAAGATGTGGAAGCGAAAAAAGCGCCTGCGAACGACGACAAGAAAGTCGCAGCGCAGCAACCCGCAGCCGCTATCGAAGACGACAAGCCCGCTGCAGAGCAGCCGAGCCGCCGTCCGAAGCGCGGTCCGAACCCGTAAGCAATACAAAGAAGCCGGTGTCCTCGCGGGCACCGGCCTTTTTGCAACCCCGTCAATGTCTTATGAATAGTTAGGTGTGTAATGGGCTGGTTTGGTAAAGATAAAGACAAGAAAGACCCCGAAGTCGTTGAAGCTGCACCCTCGAAAGAGGCGTTGAGACTTCTCGATGAACAGGTCGCAGCGGCGCTCCCGCAGCGTTCTTCTTTCTTCGACGCCATGCGCACCCAGCCTTTCGTCAACCACAACATCGTCGAAAACTATGTCGAATTCTGGGCGGCCCTGAAGGTCGACGCCGAAAACGACAAGTGGCGCGTCATGCACTACATGGTCTATGACCTCGACCGCGCCGACGGCAAGTTCGTCTCCGAAAAAGTCACCAAGAACGATGTCGGCTTTGCCGAAGCCGTGGCGCAAATCGCCAAGGCTGAATACACGGCGTCAAAACTCATCACCCACGCAGATTTCGACATCGCCAAGCAATATCCCCCGCATCTCTTCCCCGAAATGAAGGTGCACTTCTACGACCTTGAATATTACAAAAAGGCCGCGAACATCGAAGGCATCGCCTTTGACGAATACAACGCGCCCTACCGCCGCGTCGAAGGCAAAGTGTTCCAGAGCGCGACCTTCAAGCGCTCGGAAATCCGCGACACAATCCTCGCGGTCGAACAAGCACGCGACAACCCGCATGTGCAGGCGAAAATCGAGGGCGGCATTTTGTCCGACCTGTTCGCCACCGCCTCCGACCGCACCTCGTCGCTCGACAGCATCCTGAAAATCGGCCAGGTTCTCTCGACCATGGACGATTTCGCATCGCAAGTGGGCGGCTTCTACCTCGCCATCCAGAAAGCACTGAAAGATTCGACGGGCAGCATGCGCGCCAACGCGGACAGCCGCCGCACCGACGAAATCGCACGGCTTGACCGTGCGCTCGCCGACCTCGAAACGCACGCAAAATTCGAGCGTATCGAAGGCCTGACCCCCGACGAGAAAGCCGATGCGCTGGAGCGCTCCAAGCGTTACATTCCGCAGGGCATGAACGACAAAAACGGCTTCCGCAAGATCATCGAGGAACTCATTCCCCAGATGAACCAGCGACTTGAAACCGTGAAGGCTCTCGGCGTGCATGTCGAGCCCTTCCAGAAATTCACCGCAGAGCTGGAGCTTTACGCCAACCTCGTCCACGCCTCGCAGAACCTCGGCAAGCTGGAACGCGGCTTTTCTTCTGTCAGCAACTCCGACACCAGCCTGATCACCGAAATCCGCCAGTCGACCGACCGCGCCTTCAAGAAATTCCTTGAACTCGGCGGCACGAACGAGCAGATGGACAAGCTGCATGCGTGGGTCGCCAACCCGAAAAAAGACCCCATCCCGAACTGGGTGCCGGGTTTCCTGACGCGCTATTACACCGCGCGCTCGAAGGTCATGCAAAAAGTGCAGGACCGTCAGGCCAGCGTGCGCCAGGTCGCGACATTGCCGGTCGAAGTGAAGCCTCCCGTGACGGATGCCTTCAACGCCTCTACGTCAGCCAACGAGAACAAGCCTGCAGCGCAACCCGCAGCAACGGCAGAAGGCAAGCCGTCCGTTGACGCTGGCGACTTCGACAAATTCACCAAGGTTCTCGGGCTCTCGTCCCGTCCGAAAAGGGACGGCGTACAGCCGTAACGCGGCGTAAGGAAACCCCCCCATGGGCTTGTTCGACTGGGTCGGCAAAAAGAAACGCGAAGAGGAATGGATGGCGCAGCCGCGCCGCCTGCCTTCCGGCGTGGATAAATTCGAGGACGGCGATACGCGCTGGATCATGTCCCACGAATTCGCCAACGACAAGAACAAGAACATCCGCATCTATCTTGCCGCGCGCAAGCACGGGCCGGACGATCCCATGTGGACCGTCAGCCTGTACAAAACCGACCTGAAGCGCGACATGGGCGAAAACATCTATACCGAATACGATACCGACATCACCGGCGACGCGCTCGATGTGGTGCGTGCGCTCAGCGAATTCGACCGTCAGTACAAGCACAGCGATGACTATGTGCCCGTCGATGGCCATCGCGGCACCTATCGCTCGTTTGCCAATAAGTTCGGCATCCATTTCGACGATGACGGCAACATCATGAAGGTCGAAAAAGACACGCGCGTCACGAAGGGCACCTTCATGAACCGCGAAAGCATCGATGACCTGTTCCACAAAGCCGCCAACAAGACGCCGGAAATCGATACCTGGGAAGAGGTTTACGAGCAGCTGGTCGATAAATGGCCCGCCGCATGGACAGTCTTCGAAGAAAAACTCGTCCCTGCCAAGGTTCTCGAGGCTGTGAAGCCGGAACCGGCGAAGATCGAACCGGTGAAGCCCGAAGACATCACGGCACCCGCCGCCGAAACCCCGTCCTCGACCGCCGAAGCAAAGCCTGTCGTCGAAGCACCGAAGGCGGAAGAAAAACCGGTTGAGCCTGTTGTGGAAGCACCAGCCGAGCCGAAATTCGACAAAGTCATCATTGAACGCGCCGTTACGCTCGACGACCTTTCAAAGCATAGCGGCTATGCGCGCTTTGCTGCGGATGCCAAGCCGCTTATGGCGCGCTTGAAAAAGCTGCCCGAAGACCTCCGCAGCAGCCAGTTGACCCGCCGCCAGAAAGAGCAGGTGATCGCTGCGCTGGTCGAGCCTTATTACACCCCCGCCGACGAAAAGTCGGTGGAAGTGCGCCTTGCAGCGCGCTTGCGCAACGCGACAATTTTGGTCGGCCTCGTGCGCGCAGGCTCCGAGCTTTACGACGATTTCGCCAAGGGTAAGTTTTCAGCTGACGGCATGACCTTGATGTCGACTGTCGGCGCTGTGGCTTCCAACCTCGCCGCCGAAAGACTGGGCGTTGAAGCGGTATCGGCCAAGAAAATCGCCGATATCATCGCCAAGGGCAAAGACCCGAACGGCGCAGGCCTGCCGCTCGAAAAAGTGTTCGTGCAATTTCCGCCGCCTGCCTATACGCCCGTACCGGAAAAGCCCGCCGCACCTCCGGCCGCCGCCAAAAAACCGCCGTCCTCGAAAAGGGATGCGCCCTACAACAGCGGCTGGTAGTCATCAATTTTTGAATTAAAAAAAGCGCGGGATTTGACCCCCGCGCTTTTTTTGCATTCCTGTTGAGCCTTACTCGCCGTAAGGAACCCAGATGTTCTTGATTTCCGTCGCATAGCGCAGGAATTCTTCGCCTTCGGCCTGTGCGCGGTCGAACCAGTTGCGCGCTTTGCCGTTGTTGACCCAAGTGCGTTTCAGGTTGCCGGTCGAGCCTTTTTCGACGGCGGCGCTGCCCGCATCGGAGCCGAAATACCAGATGGCATCGACTTCGTCATGCTCGGCAATCGTCTTGGTCAGGTCCTTGCGGATGCCCGTGACGATGTTGATCGAGCCATGCACCACATCCGATGTGTCGAAGACCTGATAAAGGTCGGTCGCCAGCAGCGGATATTTTTCCGACGGCACAACAACGGTGCGGTTGCCCATCGCCATTGCAGGCGCGAACAGCGACACGAAGGACAGCAGCGGGTTTTCATCCGGGCAGACGATGCCGAGGATGCCGACCGGCTCTTTCATCGCCACCGAAATCAGGCGGGCAGGGGGGGTATGCACGTCGCCGTCATACTTGTCGGCCCATGCGCCATAGGTGAACAGGCGGCGGATTGATTCATCCACTTCTTTCTGCGCGGCGGCGGGAGTGACACCCGTCAGCTGCACAAGACGCTTCTTGAACTCGTCCGCGCGGGCGGAGAGGTTCTCGGCGATGTAATAGAGGATTTGTGCGCGCAGGTGGTGTGCCGATTTGCCGAAGGCTTCCGCTTTCTTGGCGGCTTCCACGGCATTGCGGATGTCCTTGCGGTTGCCTTCGCCGACTTGTCCAACCAGTTGACCTTTGGCGTTGGTGATGGACAGGCTGTACGCGCCGTCGGGGCGTGCCTGCTTGCCGCCGATAAACAGTTTCGCCGTGCGGTCGATATTGGCAAGGCCTTCCACGGCGCTTGTATGCTTGGCGGGAGAAAGCGCGGTTTTGCTTTCTTTATATGCGGGCAGGTCTTTCACGAATTTGGGTTTGAGATAGGCATACATGCCTTCGCGCCCACCTTCGCGGCCAAAGCC
>JAYUPV010000074.1:0-5268 GCA_043759865.1 Alphaproteobacteria bacterium
AGTTAATCGGAGGCATTGTTAACCTGCACAGCGCTGTTTTTGGCTATGACAAAGACTTATAGACATAATAAATGAATTTGAACGGATTTATTTTGTGCGGTGCGACATGCCCCTACACACGGGAAAAATCTGTGCTAACTTACAGCCACGAAGGCGACACATTATAAATGATAAATGCGCCTCGCATGTTCAAACGGTAAAATCAGGGAAATCCAAATGTCACGCAAGAAAATCGCCCTCGTCGGCGCAGGTCAAATCGGTGGAACGCTGGCTCTTCTGGCGGGCATGAAAAATCTCGGCGACATCACCCTCGTCGACATCGCCGAGGGCGTGCCGCAGGGCAAGGCGCTCGATATCGCACAGGCAGCCCCCGTGGAAGCCTTCGACGCCAACATGCAGGGCAGCAACGACTACGCCGCCATCGCGGGTGCAGATGTTGTCATCGTCACCGCAGGCGTGCCGCGCAAGCCGGGCATGAGCCGCGACGACCTCATCGGCATCAACACCAACATCATCAAGAGCGTGGGCGAAAATATCAAGAAACACGCGCCGAATGCTTTCGTTATCGTCATCACCAACCCGCTCGACGTGATGGTCGGCATCATGCAGGAAGTCACCGGCTTCAAGCACCATATGGTCGTCGGCATGGCAGGCGTCTTGGACAGCGCGCGTTTCCGCCACTTCCTCGCCGATGAGTTTAAAGTTTCGGTCGAAGACGTTTCGGCCTTCGTCCTCGGCGGCCACGGCGACACCATGGTGCCGCTGACCCGTTATTCCACCGTCGCGGGCATTCCGCTGCCCGACCTCGTGAAAATGGGCTGGACGACGCAGGAGAAGCTCGACAAAATCGTGCAGCGCACGCGCGATGGCGGTGCCGAAATCGTGGCATTGCTGAAAACCGGCTCGGCCTTCTATGCACCCGCCTCGGCAGCCATTGCGATGGCCGAAAGCTTCCTGCTCGACAAACGCCGCGTGCTGCCCTGCGCTGCATACCTGAACGGCGAATACGGCATCAAGGGTCTTTATATCGGCGTGCCGGTCGTGATTGGTAAGAGCGGCGTGGAAAAAATCATCGAGGTCACTTTTACAGGCGATGAAAAAGCCATGTTCGACAAATCCGTCGCAGCCGTGAAAACGCTGTGCGAAGCCGCGAAAAACGTGAAAACGGCGGCGGCCTGATTATTTTCAAGCAAAGGTTCTAACAAAATGAATATCCATGAGTATCAGGCCAAGGAACTCCTGAAAGCACGGGGCGTTCCCATGCTGAAGGGCGGCGTCGCCTATACGGCGGAAGAAGCGGTCGAAGTGGCGCGCAAGCTGCCGGGGCCGGTCTATGTCGTCAAGGCGCAGATCCACGCAGGCGGCAGGGGCAAGGGCGGCGGCGTGAAAGTCGTGAAATCGCTCGAAGACGTGAAAGAAGCCGCAAAAAAAATGATCGGCATGCAACTGATCACCAAGCAGACCAGCCCGCAGGGGCAGGAAGTGCGCCGCGTGTTCATCGAGGAAGGCTGCGACATTGCGCGCGAACTTTACCTCGGCATCCTCATCGACCGCGCCACCTCGCAGGTCACCATCATGTCCTCGACCGAGGGCGGCATGGATATCGAGGAGGTTGCCCACAATACGCCCGATAAAATTTTAAAAACCGCCGTCGATCCCGCTATCGGTTTTCAAGCGTTTCAAGGGCGGCAGATCGCCTTCTCGCTCGGGCTCGAAGGCAAGCAGGTCGGCAAATGCGTTGAAGTGCTGACGGCGATGTACAACGCCTTCATCAGTCTTGATTGTTCGATTGTCGAGATTAACCCGCTGGTTGTTACAAAAACGGGCGACGTTATTCCGCTTGATGCGAAAATGAACTTCGATGAAAACGCGTTGTTCCGCCAGAAAGAGGTAGAACAGTTGCGCGACGTGGCCGAAGAAGACCCCGCTGAAAAACGCGCGAAAGACGCTGAACTCAGCTACGTCAAGCTGACCGGCAATATCGGCTGTATGGTCAACGGCGCAGGCCTTGCCATGGCGACCATGGACATCATCAAGCTCTATGGCGGCGACCCCGCAAACTTCCTCGATGTCGGCGGCGGCGCGACCAAAGAGCGCGTGGCCGAGGCATTCCGTATCATTTTGTCCGACCCGAATGTCGAGGGCATCCTTGTCAACATCTTCGGCGGCATCATGCGCTGCGACGTGATCGCGGAAGGCATCATCACCGCCGCGAAAGAACTGGGGCTGACCATGCCCCTCGTCGTGCGTCTTGAAGGCACGAACGTGGACAAGGGCAAAAAACTGCTGAAAGAATCAGGCCTGCAAATTCTCGCGGCTGACAACCTTGCTGATGCGGCTCAAAAAGTCGTGAACAAAGTAAAAGCGGAGGCTGCATAACATGGCCGTTCTCGTCAATAAAAACACCAAGGTCATCTGTCAGGGTTTTACCGGCGCGCAAGGCACATTCCATTCGGAACAAGCCATCGCCTACGGCACCAAAATGGTCGGCGGCGTTACACCCGGCAAAGGCGGCACGAAACATCTCGACCTGCCTGTGTTCAACACGGTTCAGGAAGCGGTTCAAAAAACCGGTGCGAATGCCAGCGTCATCTATGTCCCGCCTCCTTATGCCGCCGATGCGATACTGGAAGCGATTGATGCGGAAATCCCGCTGGTGGTTTGCATCACCGAGGGGATTCCCGTTCTCGACATGGTGAAGGTTTACCGCAAGGTCGAAGGCTCGAAAACGCGCCTCATCGGCCCCAACTGCCCCGGCGTTATCACGCCCGGAGAGTGCAAAATCGGCATCATGCCCGGCCACATCCACAAGCGCGGCAAAGTGGGCATCGTTTCCCGCTCCGGCACGCTGACCTATGAAGCTGTCGCGCAAACAACCGCGAACGGCCTCGGCCAGACGACGTGTATCGGCATCGGCGGCGACCCTGTGAAGGGCACGAGCTTCATTGACGCGCTGTCGCTGTTCCTCGACGACGACGAAACCGAAGCAATTTTGATGATCGGCGAAATCGGCGGCTCGGGCGAAGAAGACGCAGCCGAGTTCCTGAAACAGCACAAGAAAAAGAAACCCGTCGCCGGCTTTATCGCAGGCGTCACGGCGCCCCCCGGCCGTCGCATGGGCCATGCCGGCGCGATTATCGCGGGCGGCAAAGGTGCTGCGAAAGACAAAATCGCGGCGTTCAAGGCGGCGGGCATCACCGTTTCAGAAAGTCCCGCAGGGCTTGGCGAGGCGGTCATGAAGGCGCTGAAAGCGGCTTAAGAAAAGAAGAAGGACAGGAAAATGTCACAACGCGACACACTCAGTTTCCTCACCGCTGCAGGGCCGGAATATATCGCCGGTCTCTACGCCAAATACGCGCAGAACCCCGCGAGCGTCGATGCCAGCTGGGCCGATCTTTTCGGCTCGCTCGGCGACGAGGCGAAACTGCTGGTGCAGGAACTGAACGGCGCAAGCTGGACACCCGCGCCCGAGAAACTCGCCGCCGTGCTTTCGACCCCTGCCAATACCGACGAAGCAAAACCCGCCAAAAAAGACGACAAGGGCGCAAAAGCCGCTCCCGCCGGTGCCGATGCGCGCGCCGTGGTTTCCGATAGCCTGCGCGTGTTCATGCTTATGCGTTCGTACCAAGTGCGCGGGCATTTGATGGCCGATCTCGATCCGCTCGGGTTGATGGAACGCAAATACCACCCCGAGCTCGACCCGAAAACCTATGGCTTCACCGAGGCGGATATGTCGCGCCCCATCACCATGGGCGGCGCGCTCGGCATAGACACCGCGCCCTTGCGCGACATCGTGAAGCTGCTGCAGGACACCTATTGCGGCACCATCGGTGTCGAATTCATGCATATCCAGATCCCCGAGCAAAAGGCCTGGTTGCAAAACAAGTTCGAGCAGACCCGCAACCGCCCGGTTTACCCGACGGCAGAGCGCAAACATTTCCTGACGCGCCTGACAGCGGCCGAAGGTTTCGAAAAATTCCTCGATACGAAATTCACAGGCACAAAGCGCTTCGGCGTCGAGGGCGGCGAGAGCGTAATTCCAGCCATCGAAGAAATCATCTCGCGTGGCGCGCAGCTTGGCGTGCGCGAAGTTATTTTCGGCATGGCACATCGTGGCCGCCTGAACGTGCTGACCAACGTGCTGTCGAAATCTTTCACCGCCATGTTCTCCGAATTTCAGGGCACACCCGCAAAGCCCGACGATGTGCAGGGCTCGGGCGACGTGAAATACCATATGGGCACGTCCTCCGACCGCGATTTCGGCGGCACATCCGTCCACCTCTCTCTCGTCCCCAACCCGTCGCATCTTGAATTCGTCGACCCCGTGGTCATCGGCACGGCGCGCGCCAAGCAATCGCTCCGCAAAGACCCCGAACGCCAGCAGGTTCTCGCCATCCTCATCCACGGCGACGCCGCGCTTTCGGGTCAGGGCATCGTGCCCGAAACCCTCATGATGTCCGACCTGCCCGGCTATCGCGTCGGCGGCACGGTGCATGTGGTTATCAACAACCAGATCGGTTTTACCACCGCGCCGCTTTATTCGCGCTCGGGTTCCTATTGCACCGATGTGGGAAAAATGATTCAGGCACCCATCTTCCACGTCAACGGCGACGATGTAGAGGCCGTGATGCACGCGGCACGCATGGCGATCGAATTCCGTCAGGCGTTTAAAAAAGACGTGTTCCTCGACATTATCTGCTATCGCCGCCACGGGCATAACGAGTCGGACGAACCCGCCTTCACCCAGCCCGCGATGTACAAAATCATCAAGGACAAGGCGACCACGCGCACCGTTTACGCGCAAAAACTTGTCGCCGAAGGCGCGCTGACGCAGGCCGAGACCGACCAGATTTACAAAGATTTCATCGCGCATCTCGAATCCGAGTTTCAGGCGGCGACCAGCTATAAACCCAACCGCGCCGACATGCTCGAAGGCGGCTGGAGCGGGTTAAAGCTTGCCTATGGCGAAGAACGCTCGGGCGAAACCTCTATTTCCTCCGACCAAGCGCAGAAAATCGGCAAGTCGCTTTACACCGTGCCGCAGGGGTTCGATCTCAACCCCAAAATCGCGCGCCAGCTGGAAGCCAAGAAAAAGATGTTCGAAACCGGAGAGGGAATCGACTGGGCAACCGGCGAAGCTCTCGCCTTCGGCGCGCTCTGCCTCGACGGCCACCGCGTGCGCCTGTCGGGTCAGGATTGCGGTCGCGGTACGTTCTCGCAACGCCATGCCGCGCTGACCGACCAGTCCAATGAATTCCGCTATGTGCC
>JAYUPV010000075.1:0-10650 GCA_043759865.1 Alphaproteobacteria bacterium
GGGTTAACTCAAAAGCAAAGGGATGATTCATGACATCACGCAAGTTCTTTAAGACCCTTACGAAAACCATCGCGAAAATGATGGACAGCCTCATCCCCCCGCAGGCGACGCCCCCGCAGCTGGCGCATGCGCGCGTCCGCCGCCGCAAAACGTCGCGCACCCGCAAGTAACAGGCCACCGGCCATGCAGCAAATGCGCAAAGTCATGATCATGAAGGGCGAGCTCTCGGGCGCGTTCAATAGCATGGACATGATGGGTGCCTCCCTGATGGATGTACCCACAATCAACGGCTCAAATATCTTCATCGGCGACTTCATACCCATGAAGAAAGGCAGTGGCATCAGCGCGGCGATTGACACGCAGGAAGACTGGGAAGCCTATTGGGGTGAACTGGGCGCGAAGCCGCCGGGCGATTTGCCGGCAGGTGCCGTGGCGATATTCCAGGCCGACAGCGCCGATGACCGCGCCGTGACGCTCGAGCCCAAAACCATCGTGCAGGACGCGGACGAAATCACCATCGAATGGGATCGCATGAACATTCCGCACGCCGAAATGACCGGCGCGCATTCGCATTATACGGTGCTGCTGATACCGCAGGGCATGCTGACAGCGAATGTCATGGACAGCTGGCCCGTGGCGGAGGAGCGCGACCGCAAGGCCGTGTTCGACGCCGCGCTCGAAAAACTCAAAACCACCCGCGACGAAGATACCGAAGCACCCGCGCGTGCGATGTTCATGAAGAAGTACAAACATGCCATGACCGCCTGAAAAGGCGGCTTTTTCTTCATGACCGCCTGAAAAGGCGGCTTTCTCATTTTTAAGTTATTGATATTATTTGAAGAAATGCGAAGCTGCGCCCTCCCTTGATTTCTTTTACCATAATATTGTATAAATCTGGGACACCAACAGGGGAATCGGGGCAGGGCTGCATGGCACAGAATGACGCGCCAAATCCGTCACAAGATAAAAAAGCCGAAGCTGTCACGGCTGAAAAAATCGACATTTCCGGCAAGACCGGCTCGTGCCCGCTGATCTCGGGTCATAATCTTTTCACCGGTGATTTCAACAGCGTCAACACCGCCGTCAACCTTGTGGTGTCGAGCCAGTTTGAATGGGAACAGGCCTGGGCGCTGCTTGGCGCCAAGCCGCCTGGTGTGCTGCCGCCCAATTCGCGCGCGCTTTTCGAGGCCGTTAAAAAATCCCTCAACGACATCACGGTTTCTTTCCGCCCCGACAAAGTTGTGGTCGAAGGCAAAGACCTGGTCATCAACTGGCAGCGCAGCAATGTCGCAAAAGACGAAGACATGAACGCAAAGGCGGGCTATTCGGTGCTGCTGCTGCCGAAGAAGGGCGAGCTGAAGGCGCAGTTCAGCGACATCTGGCCGGTGCGTGAAAAGCGCGCGCTCGACGCGTGGCTGGAGGAAAGTTACAAGGTTTTCAAGAAGGGCTCGACGACAGCTCTGTTGGCACCGCAGGCGGCAGCCTTCCGCAAGCACATGCAGATGCGCAAGGGCCGCAATTAATCAATCAGTCCGTCGGGCGGGTCGACGGTCATTTGTTTTTTCTCGACATCGATTTTGGGAACGGTCCTGCCGGTGAAGGGCAGGTAAAAACTCGCGCCTTTGGGCGGCTTTATTTCCAGCAAGTCGCCCGCGCCGAAATTGGCAATCGCAAGAACCTTGCCGAGCAGCCTGCCATCGGGGTACAGCGCCGCCATGCCGACGAGGTCGGCGTGGTAAAAGGTGTTCTTGTCTTTTATCTCGGGGAGTTTTTCGCGGGGGAGGTAGATTTTCGTGCCGCGCAGTTTTTCGGCTGCGTTGCGGTCGGTAACGCCGTCGACTTCCGCCAGCCAGATATTGCCGTGCTGCTGGATGGAGACAAGCGTGAACAAAGGCAATCCTGCGGAATCGCAAAGCGGGGCATCACCCGTGAGGGCATCGGGATCGGCGCTGAAAACTTTCAGCTTCACGAATCCCTTAATACCATGCACGCCGACAATTTCGGCCATGCAGGTCAGCTCCTTCGCAGGTGATGCCGCCGCTTTGCTCAACCGGATAGACCTTATTCTGCGGCGGGTGCGTCGGCAGCCGGAGCTTCAACTGCTGCTTCAGCCGCTTTCGGGGCTTCTTCAGCGGGCTTTTCCAGCTTTGCAGCTTTTGCTTTTTTGCGGTCGGTCATCTTCATCTTGGGAACGGCCTTTTCAGGGTTGTTCTTGCGGGCGGGCATGGCAGCGAGGCCAGCTTTGCCGAGGAAGATGGCGACGCGGTCGGACACTTGCGCGCCTTTGGAAATCCAATACAGGATGCGTTCGCCGTTCAGGGTCACGCGGTTGGCGTGGTCTTTCGCCAGTTTGGGGTCATAGGTTCCCAGGCGTTCGAGGAAGCTGCCGTTGCGGGGGTTGCGGCTGTCTGCCACGACGATGTGGTAGAAGGGCTTTTTCTTGGCGCCTGCGCGGGCCATACGTACTTTCAACATTTCTAGTTCTCTCTTTCTTTATAAGGTTATCCGGTTGCTGTTCCTTTAAACTTCGGGGGCCTTGCAACCATGCGGCCCCGCAAATCTGAAATTTCTATTTCTTCTTGTTGTTCCCGTTGTTGAGCAGCAGCGGGTTGGTGGCTTCAAGCGAGCCTCCGGCGCCAAATGGATTCGGGCCAAGCGGGCCTTCGCCCAGCTGGCTTTCCATGTTCTTCGCCATTTCTTCCATTTCGCCCATGCCGCCGCCGCCGAACAGCGCGCCCATATGGCGCATCATGCCCTTGCCGCCCAGTTTCTGCATGCGCTTCATCATGGTCTGCATGTCCTGAAACTGTTTCAGCACCCGGTTGACGTCCTGCACCGTGGTGCCCGAGCCCGCCGCGATACGTTTGCGGCGCGAGGCGTTCAGCACTTCGGGCTTGCCGCGCTCGTTCTTGGTCATGGATAGGATGATTGCTTCCTGACGCTTCAGCATGGTGTCGTCGACATTTGCGTCTTCCATCATACCCTTGATTTTGCCGGCACCGGGCATAAAGCCCATCAGGCCTGAAAGACCGCCCATTTTCTTCATCTGTTTCAGCTGGGTCAGGAAATCTTCAAGGTCGAACTTGCCCTTGGACATTTTCTCGGCGGCTGCGCGGGCGTCGTCGATATTGATGTTCTCGGCGGCTTTTTCGACCAGCGACACGATATCGCCCATATCGAGAATGCGGCCCGCCACGCGTTTCGCGTCAAACGCCTGCAGCGCGTCAAGCTGTTCGCCCATGCCGATAAATTTAATCGGGCGGCCTGTGATGGCGCGCATGGAAAGCGCAGCGCCACCGCGTGAATCGCCGTCGACGCGGGTCAGCACGATACCGGTGATGCCGATGCGTTCGTTGAAGTTGCGGGCGGTATTCACAGCGTCCTGACCGGTCAGCGCATCGGCGACCAGCAGAATTTCAACAGGCTTCGCAAGGTCGCGCACATCCGCCAGTTCCTGCATCAGCGCGTCGTCGATAGACAAACGGCCTGCGGTGTCGAGGATGATGATGTCGTAACCTTCAAGGCGGCCCATTTCGAGAGCGCGCTTGGTGATTTTCTCGGGCTTGTCACCCTTGACGATCGGCAGCGAACCCGCCTCGACCTTTTTCGCCAAAATCTCGAGCTGTTCCTGCGCCGCAGGGCGGTAAACGTCGAGCGAGGCCAGCAGCACTTTTTTACGCAGCTTGTCCTGCAAAAATTTCGCAAGCTTGCCTGCCGTGGTGGTTTTGCCTGAACCCTGCAAACCAGCCATCAAGATAACGGCGGGAGCGGGAACGTTGAGGCTGATTTCCGAATTTTCATGGCCGAGCATGGCGACCAGCTGGTCATGCACGATTTTAATAACCTGCTGGCCGGGCTTCACCGAGCGCAGCACTTTTTCGCCGACCGCTTCGGCCTTCACTCTTTCGACAAAGTCTTTTGCGACGGGCAGGGCGACATCGGCCTCCAGCAGGGCCACGCGCACCATGCGCAGCGCCTCGTTCACGTCGTCCTCGCGCAGCACGCCGCGCTTCATCAGGCCGTCGAAAATGCCGCCGAGGCGGGAAGAAAGACTATCGAACATTCAAGTTCCTCAAAATTATTCGCAGTAAGCCAAAACCAATTAACCCCAGTGAGCGTAACTTCGCCGACTGGGGGACGCAGAGCGCATAAAGCCATCCATTACGGATTTTGCTTTGCCTCAACAAAACTGAGGGCTTTATAGGGCATTTTACGACAAAAAGTCAAGAAAACCGTGGATTTGGCTGAAACCCCTGAACAAGCCCTTCATTTTGTTGACATTATGGAATATACCATGTATCCTTTCCCGACTCAAAAACAAGGCTTTTCATGTCCAAGAAAGAAGACCTCGACAAAGAGCTGCTCGCCGCCGCCATCGCAGGCAAGGCCGATGTCGTGGACAAATGCGCCGACAAAGGCGCGAATTTCGACATGCAGGACGCGGCCGAGCGCAGCGCGCTCTGGCACACCGCCGCGCGGGGCGATATCGACACCATGCTTGTCCTGATGAAACACGGTGCCGCCACCAACACGCCCGACCGCGAAGGCATCACGCCGCTTGGTGCCGCCGTCACGGGCAAAAAATGGCAGGCGGCGGAACAGCTGCTCGAGCAGGCCGACATCAACGCCCGCGCTGGCGAAAAGGAACTGACGGTGCTGCACTCTGCCCTCTGGGTCGATCTCCGCGATGAAAAGGTATCGCGCGTGCAGTTCCTCATGGAACGCTGGGCCGATGCCTCGGTCAAAGACGCCAGCGGCAAATCGCCCTATGAACACGCGCAGGACCTCGCCGCCCGTTTCCCCTTCGCGCAAAAACTGCTCGATTTAATTGAAGAATATAAAGACGGCCCCGTTGCGCGGCAGCAATATCTCGACCGCAAGCGCGACGACGGCATCAAGGCCGCGCTGCAAGGCACGACAGCCGACATCGCCGCCCCCGCCATTGCGCGCTGGAAACCGAAGCCGGTGCGATAGCAATGACAGACACATCTTCCCCGAACGCCGAAGAAAAGCGCCTTGTCCGCACGATACTCGCGCGCAAGGGACAGGCGGATTTTTTTGTGATGGAATCAGCCCCCGCGCAGCAGCAAGCCCTGTTGTCGCAAGCAGGCGGCCTTTTTGCGCAAAACGGAATCACGCCTGCGTATATCGACCTGTCGCAGGGCGTAACCCTCGGGCAGGTGATGGAGAAGCTCGCGGATTATGCGCGGGAAGGCGTGGATGTTGTTCACCTGACCGGCGGCGGCGAGTGGCTGCGCGGGCGCGAACCTTTTAACGAGGGCACGGCGGTGCGCACCGACCTGCTGAATATCCGGCGCGAAAACCTGTTCCGCCTGAAGGTCAAAACCATGCTCTGGCTGGCGGCGGACGATATCGGCATGCTGGCAACGACGGCTCCCGATCTCTGGGCATGGCGGTCTGGAGTGTATGACCTGTCGACGCCTGCACCTGCTGCGACAGCTGCGCAAAAGCCCCCAGCCGCGCCCGCGGGGCCGGTATGACAAGCTGGTGGCATCCCGATAAATTCATGCTGAAAGTTCCTTACCTCAAGGAGCGCGCGCGCATATTTGCTGAAGTGCGGGCGTTTTTCGATGCGCGGGGATATCTGGAGGTTGAAACCCCCGCTCTTCAGGTCGCGCCTTGCATGGAGGCGCATATTCAGGGCTTCCGCACCGAACTGGTCAGCGCCGACCGGCAATCAGAACGCACCATGTACCTGCACACCAGCCCCGAATTTGCGATGAAGAAATTGCTGGTGGCGGGGTTGCCGAAAATTTACCAGCTCGCCAAAGTATTCCGCAACTGCGAAGGCTCCAGCTGGCACAGCCCTGAATTCGCCATGCTGGAGTGGTATCAGGCGGGGATGGATTACAAAGACATGATGGATGAAACCGCCGATCTCATCCGCCATGTGTGCAAAAAACCCGTCAGCGCCGAAGGCCGTGTTTGCGATGTGCGGGGTGCATGGGAAAAAATCACCGTGGTTGACGCGCTCAAAAAATACGCGGATGTCGATATTTTGAACAACCTGTGCGATCTCGCGCATATACACGTCGAAGCCGCGCGCATCGGCGTTTACGTGTCGCCGCATGACGACTGGGAAAACGCGCTGCTCAAGATACTGATGGAAAAGGTCGAGCCGAATCTCGGCTCCCCCACGCCTGCGATTATTTACGATTACCCTGTTTCCATGGCCGCGCTGTCGCGCCCGAAGCCGGATGATGCGCGCTTTGCCGAACGCTTCGAAGTTTATGTTTGTGGCATCGAGCTTGCCAATGCCTTTGGCGAGCTTACCGATGCGAAAGTGCAGCGCGAGCGTTTTAACAATGATGTCGCGCTTCGCAAAAAAATCTATGGCGACGATTACCCTGTCGATGAAGATTTTTTAAAGGCGCTGGAATTCGGCCTGCCGCAATCAAGCGGCAACGCGCTCGGTCTTGATCGCCTTGTGATGCTGGCGACGGGTGCGGATGATATTTCGCTGGTGCAGGCCGCTCCGGTCTAGCGTTTTAATCTCCATGGATTCGGTAGGAAAAGCAGCTCTCGTCCGCTGTTTCCAGCACGCCGTGCGGTATTATAATACCCTAAACAAAATCAACCACTTAAGTCATAAAACCCTATAAAAACAAGGGCTTCGATTTGCGGGAAGATGCCGCTTGGGCTAAGATTTCTATATACAGGGGCAACGATAGAAAGGCCGTGCATGGAAGTGGAAAGAGGAAGACTGAGACGCATCTTTGGTAAAGTGGCGGCCGTGGTGGGAGTCATCGCAACAGTCGCCTTCTACGCCCTCGGCTTCCAGATCGGCGCAGCCTATGTACAGGACTACCAGAACAGCAAGGCCCCCGAAACCAGCATCAGCATGGTAGAGCAGCAAGCCTCGCCGACAGCAAATCTTCCCTGGGCAGCAGCGGGCGCTGCGATGGCCGTGTCCTACGGCGCAGGTTTCGCCGCCATTGCCGCAGGAAAAAAACGCGACAGATACGGCTATAGCGGTTCTTCCTATTCCGGTTCGTCCAGCAATGACGGGTTTTTCTGGGGTTATATGTTCGGCTCCTCCGGCAATTCAGGGGGCAGCTCGCGTTCTTCCTCCAGCTCTGACAGCAAGGGGGCCGCCGCCGCCATCGTTATTGTGGGCGCCGCCGCCATCGCCGCCGGTGCCACGGTCGTCAACTACAAGGGAGTGAGGGCAAACTTCTTCACCGGCGAAGAGCCCCTGAAGAAAAAAAGACAACACTCTTGTGTACGAACCGTTTTCCAAGGCAAGCATCCCCGAGCCGATGCCCGAAGTGAAGCCCGAACCCGCACCGTTGATCCCGATCCCCGAAACAGTCTCCGCACCAGAGCCGACCAAGGAAATCGTCATCGACCCCGCGCTTGTGAAAAGGTGGAAACCCTTCGCGATATAGGCGAATTATCCTATTTACATATTATTAATGCCCGTCAGTTATAATACACTCAATGTATTCACCGACGACGAGGGCAAGCCATGGCTGACAAATTCGACAAGGGCGACAAAAGCGACGCTTTTAATGTCTCCGGCGGCAAAACAGCGCGCGAGATCGCAGACAGCCTCGGCTATACCGATATCGTGAAAGCCCTCGACGCGTATGCGAGGGGTGATGCGGCTACTGGTAAAACCCCGCTCGATTACGCCAGAGATCTCGGCGAGAGTGAAAGTAAGCGAAAAATTATCGAACTGCTCACGGCGGAGACCGCCAAAGGCAAGACAGCGATTGATTACGCCAAGGAACTCGGCGATGGGGATACCAAGCGGAAGATTATCGACCTGCTGGTCAAGGCGGGTGCCAAGTCCGGTGGGCCGGGCTGAGTCTTTCCCGAAATAAAAGCCATATCAGCTATACATATTCACCGAATGTTAAGCACGGGCGCGTAGAGTAGCCTTTATGCTTAATGGGGACGTTATCGGGGATATAATATGGCCGTTGTTTTCTGGAAAATGCATCATGAAGCGTTCAACGCTCTGGCCTGCAAGACAAGCCTGAACCTCGCCGCCGAAAAATATGCCGAGACGAATGCGGTGGAAGATCTCGAAAAACTGCAACGCATCGTGGCCAGCCGCCAGCAGCACCTTTCCCCTTGCCAGTTGACGCCGCTCGACATCGTTGTCGCCCGCGCCGCCGAAACCGGCTGCTCGCGTGATTTGAAAATGCTCCAGACGCTGGTGAAATCGCGCAGCCACAGAACCGCTGTTGCGCGTCAGCCCCTCCCGAAATCAGCTTAATTAAAATCAGCCCGCAGCCTTGCGCTGGCCTTCTTCCATCTCGCGGTGGAAATCTTTGATGGCGGCGGCGGCACCGCCCGGATATTCCCAGATGGAGGTGGAGGCGCAGATGAAATCGGCGCCTGCCTTGACGAGTTCCGCGCAGTTCTGGGGCTTGATGCCGCCAGCCGCGATGCACGGAATTTCCATCAGCGTGCTCCACCATGTCAGGATGTTCGGCGACACCATGTATTTGGGCGCGTAGTTTTCCTTGGGGTAATAGGGAGAGCGCGAGGTGAAGAACGGCCCGAAACTCACGTAATTAGCACCCTGTTCGGCGGCGGTCATGGCGAGGTGCTTTGAATCCATGCAGGTCGCGCCCAATATTTTGTCCGGCCCGAGCAACTGCCGCGCGGCTTTCACCTGCATGTCGTGGATGCCCACATGCGCGCCGTCCGCGCCCATTTCCTTGGCGATGTCCACATGGTCGTTGATGATAAAGGCCACATCGCGCGCGGCCGCCACCGGCATCAGCACTTCTGTTGCGTGCCGCCACGCGTCCATGTCGTCGGTTTCAAGGCGCAGCTGGAAAGAAGCGACGGTCCCCGCGTCAAGCGCGCGCTCCATATGCTGCACGAACTCCTCCGGCACCAGTTGCGGCGGGGTGATGATATAGATCTGGCAGTTCGGGGAATCCGGCTTCATGTCGGTGCGGCAGCCTTCTTACGCGTCCTTGCCGAGATAGATGCCCATGATTTTGTCGAGCATGGCGATTGATTCGTCGCGGGGGCGCTGGAAACAGTTGCGGCCGATGATCGAGCCGTTGCCGCCGCCTTCGAAAATCGCGCGCGCATCGTCATACACGCTGTCCTCGTCCTTGGTCGCGCCGCCCGAAAACACGACAAGACGCCGTCCGGCGAAGGAGGATTGCATCACGTGCTTCACGCGGTCGGCTTGCGTCTTGACGGGAATTTTTTGTTCTTCGTAAACTTTTTTCGCTTCGGGCAGGTCGAGGTGGTCGGAAGGCAGTTTCACCTTGATGATGTGTGCGCCCAGCTGCGCCGCCATATGTGCGCCGTAAGCGATGTTGTCAACGGCAAGCTCGCCTTCTTTCGAAATTTTCGGGCCGCGGATATACGACCAGATAACCGTCGCGATGCCAACCGATTTTGCTTCTTCGGAAAGCTGCACGATTTCTTCGTGCAGTTCCAGCATGTGTTCGGAGCCCGGGTAAATCGTGAAGCCGATAGCCGAGCAGCCGAGACGCAGCGCGTCGGAGATAGACGCGTTGACCGATTGGTCTTTCGCCTGAATAAGGCTGTTGGACGAATTGATTTTCAGGATAAGGGGGATAGCACCCGCAAAAGTATCCGCACCCGCCTCAAGCGCGCCCAAGGGGGCGGCGTATGCGTTGCAACCGCTGTCAATCGCCAGCTGGTAATGGTAATGCGGATCGTAGGCCGCGGGGTTGATGGCGAAGCTGCGCGCCGCGCCGTGCTCGAATCCTTGGTCAACAGGCAGGATCACCATTTTGCCGGTGCCGGCCAGTTTGCCGGTCATCAGGATGCGGCAGATATTCGCCTTCACGCCGGGGCTGTCGCTTTCGTAATAGGACAGGATTTTTTTCACCGTGTCGGTGACGCCGCCTGCTCTGCTTGCTGGAATTTTTGTGACTTTCTGACTGGCACCCATGTGACCCTCCGAGGCTGGTTTTCGAGGGTATATTAGGCAGGTGCAGGGGCCAAATCAAGCACTCAAAAACCCCGTAATTCCAATGCTCATTGCAATGCTTATGTCACGGTGATGTTGAAGGTGGCATTGCCAAGCTGGGTCGCCCCGTCGGAAACCCTGAAACGGAAGCTGTCATCGGTGCCCGAAAACGGGCGGGTATGCACATAGCGCAGGCGGCCGGCGTCGATATCCCCTTGGGTAAACGAATTCACCGAAACGCCGGGGTTGGTGGTCAGCTCAAGCCTGCCGCGCGTGGTGGCGCGGTTGACGGTATAGGTCAGGTTTGCTTTTGCCGTATCGGCATCGGTCGTGTTCAGGCGCGATGAATTGATGATAACCGAATTGCCCCGCGCGACCGTCACGCCCGCATTGGTCGCCAGCACCGGCGCATCGTTGACGGGGGTGACGTTGAAGTTGAAGGTTTTGCCCGAAAGCGTGTTCGTGCCGTCGGAAAGGGAGAAACCGAAACTCGAGGTCGGCGCTTCGCCGCCCGCATGCACGAAACGTATTTGCCCTGAAGTGATATCGGCCTGCGTGAAACTGGTGATCGCGGCACCCGGGCTGCCCACGCGCTCCAGCCGCCCGCCCGTGGGGGCCGAGGTAACGGTGTAGACAAGGTTCGAGCTTGATGTGTCCACATCCGTCGCGCTCAGATTTGTGGTATTGAGCGTAACAGACCCGCCCTCCGTCACCGT
>JAYUPV010000076.1:0-2983 GCA_043759865.1 Alphaproteobacteria bacterium
CCGTTTTTCATCGCGGTTAGACTGCGGATATCACATCAAGGGACAAAGACATGAGCACGACTGCCCAGCCTCGCGCGACTGCCGCGCCCTCAAAAAATATCGAGACGCTGGAAGCCAGATGGTATCACGACCCGGAGATTTACGAGACGGAGCGCAAAAAACTTTTCTTCGCCGAATGGCAGCTTTTCTGCCACGAAGCGCTGCTGGAGTCGCCTGGACAATATGTCGCCTACACCGTCGCAGGCCGCCCTGTGCTGGTGCTGCGCGGCAAAGACAGGGAACTCAAGGCTTTTCACAATGTCTGCCGCCACCGCGCCTCGCAGGTTTTGAAAGAAGGCCACGGCACGACGCAGGTGCTGCGCTGCATGTATCACGGCTGGGTCTATGACACCGACGGCAAGCTGTGCAAGACTCCCGGTTTCGGCGGCGATGAACAGTCGCTGTGCGACCGCACCGCGCTCTTCCCGATCCACGTCAAAAGCGTTTCCGGGCTGGTCTTTATATGTATGGCCGAAACGCCGCCGCCCTTCGAAGCGGCTGTCGGCGGACTGCCGGCCGCGCTTGCGGGCTCGGGCATCGAGAAATTCAAGTTCTTTTCCATGGCCGTCCACCCCATGAAATGCAACTGGAAGACATATATAGAGAACTACATGGAAGGCTACCACATCCCCATCCTGCACCCCGAGTTGAACAAGGATGTGGATTTCAACACATATAAGGTCGTAACAGGCAGCCGCATCGCGCGGCATGAAACCGGCATCCGCCCCGAGCGCGTGAAAGATGCGCAGAACAGCGGGCTTTGGGTCTGGCTGTGGCCCAATGTCGCCATCAATATCTACAAGAACGGCATGAACCTCGAAATCGTCATGCCGACCGGCCCCGAGACAACCGAGCTGCGCTATTGCTACCTGTTCAACGACCTATCGTCCGAAGCCGCCGAAGACAACCAGCGCTCCATCGACCTCAGCCTTGTGGTAACGCAGCAGGATATCGACATCTGCGAAATCGTGCAGCGTAATTTGAGCGCAGGCGTTTATCATACCGGCGAACTTTCGCCACGGCACGAGAACGGCGTGGTTTATTTCCACGACCTCGTGCGGCAAGTGCAAGCCTGATGCTGCCGGTCGACATCGCACAGGTCATCGAGCAGTCGCCCGACCTTTACCTCGTCCTGACGCCCGATCTGCGCATCGCCTACGCCAACCTTGCCTATTGCAACGCGACCCTCATCACGCCCGATACCGCTTTTGGCCGCACGGTGCAGGAAGTGTTCCCCGAAAACCCGTCCGACCCGAGCGCCAGCCGCGCTTTCATGGCTTCGGCGGCGCAAGTGCTGCAAACAGGCGCGCCGCACCTGATGGAAGTAGTGAAATACGAACACACCCGCCCCGCAGAAGCGGGCGGCGGTACCGACCTGCGCTTCTGGCGCATCGGGAATTTTCCGGTGTTCGGCGCCGACGGAAAAATATCGTACATCCTGCACCGCGCTCAGGACGTGACGGAATTCGAGCTGATGAAGCTGCAGCGGCAGGCGCGCAAGGGCGGCCTTGTTCTGTTCATCGGCTGCGCGGACAAGGCCGTGGCCGATGCGCTGCAATCCGAATACCGCGTCGAAACCGCAACGGACGGGCGTGACGGGCTTGAAAAGGCGAAGAGCCTGCTGCCCGACCTTGTCATCGGCGAACTTGGCATGCCGGCGTTGCGCGGCGATGCGCTGGCGCGCGAATTGCTCTCCCGCCCTGAAACACGCGATATCCCCCTGTTGCTGATCATGGAAAAGGAAGAAGAACCGCTGAAAGTATCCCTGCTGCGCGAAGGCGTGCGCGACTGCATCGTCAGGCCTTTCGCAGTCGAGGAACTGGCCGCCAAGGCGCACGGGCTTGTGGCGGTGCGCCGCCAGCAGGCCGCCGCGAACGCGCAGCTTGTCCAGCAGCTCACCCAGTCGAACAAGGACCTTGAACATTTCGCCTATATCGCCTCGCACGACCTGAAGTCGCCCTTGCGTGCTATTTCAGCGCTGTCGCACTGGATAGAGGAAGACATCGGTGCGGCGGGAACGGCGACGCTGCACAAGCATCTCGAAACCCTGCGCCGCCGCGTGGCACGCATGGAAAAGCTGCTGCACGACCTGCTGGAATATTCGCGCATCGGCTCGAAGCAGGCGCAGGCTCCTGCTGAAATAGTCGATGGCCGTGCGCTTGCCGAAGACACCGTTTATCTCGCCGCACCGCCACCCGGCATCACCGTCGAAATCAGCGAAGGCTTCGACCGCATCCGCCTCTGCCGCATTCCGTTACAGCATGTGCTGCTGAACCTTCTGACCAACGCCATCAAACACCACGACAAGCCCACGGGAAATGTTTCGGTCAATGTGGAACAGCGCGACGGGGAATACCATTTCAGCGTCATCGATGACGGCCCCGGCATTGCGGCAGAATACCATGAAAAGATTTTCGAGATGTTCCAGACGCTGAAACCGCGCGACGAAAAGGAAGGCAGCGGAATGGGTCTTGCCGTGGTGCGCAAAATTCTCGCCCTCTATCGCTGCGAAATCACCGTGCATTCGAACGGGCGCGGAACGGAATTCCGCTTCACCTGGCCCGTGAACCAGCAGGAATCGGATAGCTGAATCACCTGAGCCTCTTATGCTCACATATAGTATATTTGGCGTATTGTGCGGTGCAATAATACCGTAATTTTACATTTAATCATTTAATATCAAATACTTATTTGACTTTACAAAATCACGGAAATCCGTTACGCTTGTCTATACCGTTGAAACAACAAGGCAGGACACCATCTTGGTTCAGGAAGAAGGCGTACAGGTTCGGAAGTCGTTGCTTGACCGTATCACCCAGGCACCCGGCCGCGCCCTTGATGCCACTATTGCGGGCGTTCGCAAGGCGGGCAAAGGCCTTTATGCCATGACCGAGAACGCCGTCGCGAAAACGCGCGATGCGTATGACAACTTCCACATCACCAT
>JAYUPV010000077.1:0-2745 GCA_043759865.1 Alphaproteobacteria bacterium
ATACCGCCATGATGCCGGTGATGACAATGGCCGACGCCCCGCCCTTCACCGCCAGCGCTTTCACCCAGAAGGCGTGGTCGTTGAAAATTTCCTTGGTGAACTTCCAGCTGATATCGGCCCTGCGCGTGATCGAGTTCCAGAGCCGGCGTGTCAGATCGGGACGGCGCGCGGCGGCAACACCGGTCGAACTAAGCGCCACGCCAGCAGCGCCAATCAGCGGCGGCAGCTGAAGCGCAACCGCTCCCGCCGCAAGCCCTGCGACGGCAAGCCCCGCGAGCGTATTTTTCACGGCGGGTTTATTCAGGAAGCTGTTTTGTTTGACCGCGTTGACGAAGCGGCGGAAGACGCCTGGTTTATTCTTTTCTCCGGCAGTTTCGACAAGCACTTCAACCGCAGCCACATCCACAGCGCCGGCTTGGCTCTCCGGCGGCAGGTCGGCGGTTTGGCTGGGCGCGTCGTCTGCCATGGCTTGCTTATGTACTCTCTATAAAGATGATTGCCGGAATAATACTGGAAGGAGGGGATTTCCAAAAGCCGTTTTCGCGCCGCAGAATCATTCACCCTCTATATCTTTGAATTTACGTCCTTATTTTTAACATAAAACCATAAGAATGTCCAAAATGCGGTATCCAAGAACCACATAAAGGCAGAAAAAGTCCTGATACTTCAAAATCGTAACCACTTCTTAACTTTATTGCCATAAAGTCTTATATAGGCTTTGAAAACGACCCAAAGCGACAGAATAAAAGATCACGGAGGATAGCGATAATGTCACACGAAAAAGTCATCGGCATGAAGTTCACGGATACGGCCTTCTGGAATGCGGATATCAACGACCACAGGGGCGGTTATCAGGGACGTTTCGTGGTGATCCATGAAGGGCGCGAACAGGAAGCCGAAAGCCTGATGCTCGCTTTCAAATCGGCCGGCGGCCACGGCACCAAAGTGCGCGACGGCGTTGTCGGCCTGACCGAAAAACAGATTTCCGACCGCATTACCCAGCTGAGCGGCATCGCCGGCAGGGAAGATATTGTGGATGAACTGAACAGAGGCCTGCAGCATGTACAGCATGCGCATGCGAAACGCGAGCTGGGTGAAACCGGCCCTGCGACCATTACCGCTAAAGCCAAGACGGGGCTTGTGGCATAAAAGTTTCTTGTTGGGGTAACGTCTTATACAGACGTCTTCTATAAGGGCTGCGGGTCAGGGGACCAAAACCGCAGCCCTTTTTCTTTTGCCTGTTGATGCGAGGCCGCAGATAAAAAAATCCCGGCGGGAAGGCCGGGGATTTTTGTGGTTTTGCGCGTGCTGTTATTTCATCCGCACGACATATTTGGGGTAAATCGATTTCATTTTCGGATCCACAAGAGCGGAGGCAAGGTCGGTGACTTTTGCGTTCTCTTTTTCGTCTTCATACCCGTTGCGGTACTTGAACGCTTCCAGCAGGCGGTTGCGGAGAAAGGGTTCCCGGGCCAGGCTGCCGATAACATCGGCGAGGGCGCGTTCCGTCTGCGCCTTCGCATCCGGCGACGTGCGGTCGACGTAATTGACGTTCGCTTTTTTAAACGCTTCGCGCAGGCGGGACGGGATTTTTTCTCCCACGACAAGCGCCTTGCCGCTTTTGCCGTTCAGCAGGATGTGCAGCGAGACCGTGTCGGTGCCTGCCGTGTTCCGCGCGTTTACCGTGGTCAGGCCAAGGCCGGACTGGTACGCGCTGCCTTCGGCAATTTTTAACGCATCGTTTTCCCCGGCGAAAGTCTTGCCGTGCACGTTTTTCTGTTGCGCGTCATACAGGTCGAGAAGGGCGGCGAGGTTTTGCTCCCATATGTTCTTCAGGTTGCGGGCGCGGGTGGCGGGGTTGCTCAAGGATGCAGCCAGTTCGTTATGCGACACAAGCGCCTCGAAGCTAAAATCGAGATCCTTGTCGGCAAGCGCGTAGGCGGCGGTGTCGCGGAGATAAACATCCGACATGACGGCAGGTTTGCCCGCGACGCTTTTTACCGGCATGCGCAGGCCCGCGCCGGTGGCGACGAGCGGGACGATTGACTGGTCGAGCTTGGTCAGCAGTTCACGCGCCGCACGCGCTTCCTTCTCCGCCTTCTCGACGCGCACGGCGGTTGCGTCGCGCAGCTGCTGGAGAGCCTTGATGGCCTTGTCGATCTCGTTCATTTTTTTGTCCTCAGGTAAAGCCACGGGCCTGCATGCACTACATGCGGTGACGCCGTGCCGGGTTAAATCAAGAATCAAATAGATGTTTTGAGGTGCGCGTAATATTGACAGGCGGGAAACATTTTTTCCTCGTGAAAAACCGCTCTGTCCGCAAAGATCCACCCTGCTTCAAATGCCTGTATAGGCCGCGTTCCGGCTTATGTCAATACAACTCTAGGGAAAATGTAAGGGCAAAAGCCCTTGTTTTATATGTATTTATTTTGAATCAAGCGGGCGGCACGGGCGGTTTTTTGCCTCTCAGCATGGCGACTGCTCCGAAAAAGCACATCAGAATCCCGAAAAAGCCGAGCGCGCCCGGCAGAATCCAGTTCATCAGGCCGTGGTCGATGGTGGCTGTGCCGCGCGGGTCGCGTTCGAGAAACAGCACGGGCACTTCCTCGCCCACGTTATAGGCGCGGTAATCGCTGCTTTGCGAATCCTTGAACTGCATGGTCGTGCCCTTGCCGTCCATGAAATCGACGATGAAGTGGTATTTCAGTTTTGTGGTCGTCTCCGAAAAGCCGTTGCGGGTTTTGG
>JAYUPV010000078.1:0-6855 GCA_043759865.1 Alphaproteobacteria bacterium
CATGACCATCTTGGAGCCTTTGCCGATACGGGTGATCGCCATTTTGGCTTGTTCAATGGTCAGGTTCTGCGCTTCGTCGACGATGATGAAGGCTTCGTCAAAGGTACGTCCGCGCATGTAGCCGATGGGAACGATTTCGATTTCGCCGCTTTCCATTTTGGACTTGTACGCGCCGGGGCCGAAGGCCTTGTCCAGCTCGTCGTAAATGGGGCGCATATAGGGTGCCAGTTTCGCGTTCGCGTCGCCCGGCAGGAAGCCGATTTTTTCGCCGGCTTCTGCGGCAGGGCGTGCGAGCAGCAGTTTCTTGACCGCGCCCGTCTTCAGCGCCTCGATGCCTTTTACGACGGCGACGTGCGTCTTGCCCGTGCCGGCGGGGCCGAGAGCGAAGACGAGGTCGTTGTCGCGAATGAAGCTTGCGAGGTTTTCCTGAGCGGGGTTAAGCGCCTTGAATTCGCCTGCGTTCGAGCCGCCTTCATGCTTTACCGCGCTGTTCTGGTTCGCAGCCTTGAAGGGCTTGCTTGCGCTGGGGCCGCTGCTGTTGCCGCCGGCGGAAACGCCAGCCGCCACGATGCTGATGGCGTTCTTGTCAATCGGCTGGCCTTGGGCCGCAAGTGCGGAGAGCTTCGCGAAACCGCTTTTCATGCGGCTTGCAGCGTCTTCGGAACCGGTGAAGCGCAACGTGCCTTCAGCGGGGTTCAGGTCGAAGAACACGCCGAATTTCTGGCCGACGTATTTAAAAAGGTTGCCGCCGTCCTGATTGAACATGGCATCCGCCAGTTTCTTGTCGCCAGCGGTTTCGAGCTTGATCGTAAACTCGGCAGTATCTTGCGGAAAGCCCTGGGGGCGACCGAACTGCTGGTTAGCGTGGCGGGTGCGGGATTTTTCTCTGAACCTGGTCATGCTGCTTCTCTTTTCTGGCTAGGGGTTGATTGTAATTCGGTGGTGACAATGGTGCCTGACATTCCGTTCTGGAACGCCTTTTCGATGGTGACGTCGGTCATTTCGCCGAAAAGACGGTCGGGTGCGGTCACATAGACTGACTGCATCCACGGGGTCTTTCCGAGGAGTTGTCCTGGCTTGTCGCCTTTACGGTCGAACAGCACGGGCATCACCTTGCCCACGCTTTGCTTGTTGTAGTCGAGCTGTTGTGCAAAAAGAAACGCCTGCAACTCGTGCAGGCGCGCGTCCTTTACTTGCTCGGAAACAATGCCGCCCATCGCCGCGCCGGGTGTGCCGGGGCGGGGGCTGTACTTGAAAGAATAGCAGGAGGCGAAACCGACCTGACGCGCCAGCTCCATGGTCTGTGCGTGGTCGTCATCCGTCTCGCCGGGGAATCCGACAATGAAGTCGGACGACAGGGCGATATCGGGGCGCGCTTTTTTCACGCGCGAAATGATGTCGAGGTATTCCGCCGCCGTGTGCTTGCGGTTCATCAATTCGAGAATGCGGTCGGAGCCGCTTTGCACCGGCAAGTGCAGGAAGGGCATCAGCTTCGCAATGCTGCCATGCGCCGCAATAAGGCTTTCGTTCATGTCGCTCGGGTGCGAGGTCATGTAGCGGATGCGCTCAAGGCCGTTCAAGCCCGCGATAGCTGTGATGAGTTCGGCAAGGTCTGCCGTGCCGCCGTTGTCGTTCGCGCCGTGATAGGCGTTGACGTTCTGGCCGAGCAGCATGATTTCCTTCGCGCCGCCGTCGACCATCTGTTTCGCTTCGTCCATCACCTGTTTGATAGGGCGTGAATATTCAGCGCCGCGCGTATAGGGGACGACGCAGAAGGTGCAGAACTTGTCGCAGCCTTCCTGCACCGACAGCATGGCGGAAGGGCCGTGCGACTGGCCTTGCGGCAGGTTGTCGAATTTCGATTCAACGGGGAAGTCGGTGTTGACCACGCGCTCGCCGCCGGTCGCGTTCAAAATCATCTCGGGAAGTTTGTGGTAAACTTGGGGCCCGAAAACCATGTCCACGTATTTCGCGCGCTGCATGATTTCCGCGCCTTCGGCTTGGGCCACGCAGCCGGCAACGGCGATGAGCGCTTTTTCGCCTTTTTCGGCTCTGGCTTCCTTGATATCGCGCAGGCGGCCGAGGTCGGAGAACACTTTTTCGGTGGCTTTTTCGCGGATGTGGCAGGTATTCAAAATCATCAGGTCGGCGTCGTCGGGTGTTTCGACGGGGGCATAGCCCATCATGGCCAATACGTCGGCCATTTTCTGACTGTCATAAACGTTCATCTGACAGCCCCAGGTTTTGATGTAGAGCTTTTTGCTCATTGCATTCCAATTCCTGACAACTAAAGCTACAGTTAGTCTGTGGTAGCCACTTATTAACCATATTTTCTGGGCTATGTCCAGAATTTTTATGTATAATTATCAGGATAATCCCCTTATGGCTCAAGAAGTTCTCGTCACAGGCCCCATCCCTACCGCCCAGCTGGAGATATTGGAACAAAATTACAAGGTTCACCGGCTCTGGCAGGCCGAAGATCCCGAGGCGTTTTTGACGTCTGTACGCAACAATATTACTGGCATTGTCAGCACGGCGTGGTTCGGGGTTTCGGGCAAAATCATCCGCGCCATGCCGAACCTCGAGATCATCAGCCATTTCGGCGTCGGCTATGACAGCGTGGATGTGAAAACGGCGAAGGAACAGGGGATTATCGTGACCAACACCCCCGATGTGTTAACCGACGACACAGCCGATGTCGGTATGGCGCTGGTGCTGGCGGTGTTCCGCCGCGTGGTCGAGGGCGACATTTACGTCCGCAGCGGGCAATGGGCGAAAAAGGGCATGCTGCCACTCGGACGCGCGCTTCGGGGCAAGACCATGGGCATTGTCGGCATGGGGCGCATCGGCACTGCGGTTGCCAAGCGCGCCGAGGCTTTCGGAATCAGGATTCTCTATCACGGCCCGCAGAAAAAAGACCTGTCGTTCGATTATTTCCCCGACCTTGCGGCGATGGCGGCGGAATCGGAAATCCTCATGGTCACATGCCCCTATAACCAGTCCACTCATCATTTAGTGAACGCAAAAGTGCTGAAAGCACTTGGCAAAAAGGGCATCCTCGTCAATATCGCGCGCGGAAAAATCGTCGATGAAAAAGCGCTGGTCGATGCGCTGCAGGCGGGCATTGTCGGCGGTGCGGGGCTTGATGTGTTCGAGAACGAGCCCGATGTGCCAAGCGTACTGTGCAGACTCGATAACGTGGTGCTGCAGCCCCATGTGGGCAGCGCAACGCATGAAACGCGCGGCGCGATGGCGCAGCTGGTTGTTGACAACCTCCGCTTATACTTTGAAAAGGCTCAGGTTTTGACTCCGGTTTGACCGGGGGCCTGAACGCTGTATGGACAGCTTGGGCTTTTTACTGTAAATGGATGGAACAATTTCAAGGTCATTTGTTCCAAGGATACGTTCATGAAAAAGACCGCGCTCGCCCTTTTGCTCGCCCTCACGCTTTCGACGGGCGCACAGGCTGCTACCGGCACTTGCTACAACGCCAAGGAATTCGAGGCGGAACAGGGCCTTCGCATCCACAGCGAACTCATGGTCATCGGCCTGACCTGTATGCGTATGCCGCAGGGCGGCCCGCAGCTGTATATGAAGTACCAGAGCTTCACCCAGAAAAACAAAAGCCTTATCGGGCAGTACGAAAACGAGCTGATTTCCTACTACCGCCGCACCGGCGCCGCCAAGCCAGAGATCAAGCTGCACACGCTGCGCACTACCCTCGCCAACCAGATTTCGCAGCATGCGATCTCGATGTCGACGGTCAGCTTCTGCAAGCAGTTCACCCCGCGCATGGATCAGGCACTCGCCATGGACAACAGCAAAATCCGCCGCTGGGCGCAGCGCCCTTGGCAAGGTAGCCCCACTTCGGCGCCGATCTGCACCGAGTAATTTCGAAGAGACACAAAATAAAAACCCCGGCGCACTGCCGGGGTTTTTATTTTGTGGCCGGAAGGCGTTAAGCCTTTTTCGTTTCCGTGACCTTGCCTGTGCGTGCGGTGCTCCACTCGAGAACGATGGAGTAGGCGAGAGCGAGGACGGTCGGGCCTATGAAGATGCCGATGAAGCCAAAGGCGAGGATGCCGCCCATGACGCCGAGCAGGACGAGCAGCAGCGGCATGTTGCTGCCGAGGCTGATGAAATAGGGCTTCATGAAATTGTCGATGGCGCTGATGATGATAAGTCCCCACAGCGCAAGCGCAATCGCCCAGCTCGTCTCGCCTTCGGAGAACAGCCACAGCGCGGCGGGAATCCAGATGATCGGCGGGCCCATCGGCACAAGCGACAGGAAAAATGTCATGAGGCCGAGGAAGGTCGCACCCGGCACGCCCGAAGCCCAGAAGCCGAGCGCCGCCAATACGGCCTGCGCGAGTGCCGTACCGAAAATACCGTAAACCACGCCGATCAGCGTGTTTTTGCAGATTTTCAGCATGTTCTGGCCGCTCTCGCCGCCGAACTTGTCGATGAGGGCGCGCATGCGTGTCGCGACGTTCAGGCCGTGACGGAAGAAGAAGAAGGAAATCAAAACGCCCAAGGTGATGTCGAGCATGCCGTACAAAATCGTGCCGGCCGCCGTGCCCAGCATCGCGGTCGCCGTGCCGACATGCGCTTGCAGGTAGTCGATGACCATTTGTTTGTCGGATGCGAACATCATCCAGTATTTTTCCAGCAGCTCGCCGACATACGGCACAGCCTTCAGCTTGGTGCCGGTGATGGCTGGGTCGACCTCGAGGAAGGCGCGGATGCCGGTATAGATTTTCTGGAAGTTGTCGACCACGCTCGTGCCGATGATAACCAGCGGTGCCACGAAGCAGGCGGCGAGGAACAGGGTCATCAGCGTGGCGGACAGGAAAGTGCGGTGCTTCAGCCGCCTGTCCAGCCATTCAAAGGCGGGCCATGTGGCGAGCGCAAAAATGGTGGCCAGCAGCATCGCCGGGAAAAACGGGATAAGAATGATGAGGCAGCCGAGCAAAATAAGCGTCACTGCCGAAAGACCGGCGATCAGCTGGTATAACTGGCTCTTGTCTTTGAGGTTAAGATTGAGCATCCCCGCCATGTACGCCTTCCTTAATTTACAAAAGGGAGAATACACGATTATATTGTTGCTTCACAGCGCGTTTTTCCTTATCTATAAAACCATATCAACAGCTTAATACCATAACAAGATACCGATTTCCGAGGAGATAAGCCTATGCCGTCATTGTTCAGTGCCGCCACATTTTTCCGCAAAAAACTGCCTGAATCGGAAGGCAAGGGGCCGAAGCTGCTGAAAGTCCTGAGCGCCTGGGACCTGACACTCATGGGTATCGGCGCCATCATCGGCACGGGCATTTTCGTTTTGACGGGCGTTGCTGCGGCGACGCAAGCAGGCCCTGCGGTCGTTCTCGCTTTTGTGGTTTCCGGTTTTGCCTGCGCCTTCGCGGCTCTCGCCTATGCCGAGCTTTCCGCCAGCGTCGGCGGCTGCGGCAGCGCCTATGGCTATTCCTATGCGGCTTTCGGCGAATTCATCGCTTGGGTTATCGGCTGGGATCTTGTGCTGGAATACGGCGTGTCGGTCGCGGCAGTCGCCAATGGCTGGTCGGGATACCTGAAGCGCGGGCTGACGTCGCTCGGCTATCCGCTGCCGGAAGTGCTGACCAAAGGCCCCTTCGCGCATGACGCGGCAGGGCTTGCAACCCCCGGCCTCGTGAACCTGCCGGCTGTTGCCATCATCCTTATCCTCATGGGCTTGCTGATTGTCGGTGTGAAGCAAAGCGCGCGGCTGAATGCGGCGATGGTTTTCGTCAAGCTTTTGACCATCTGTGTTTTCATCGCTGTTGCCGTCGGCAACGTGAAGCCTGAACTCTGGTCGCCGTTCATGCCCTTCGGCTGGTTCGATACGCTGCCGAACGGCAAGACGGTGGGGGTGCTGGCGGCGGCGTCGCTGGTGTTCTTCGCCTATGTCGGCTTCGATGCGGTTTCAACGGCGGTCGAAGAAGCCAAAGACCCGCGCAAGGACGTGCCAACCGGCATCCTTGCATCGCTCGTCATCTGCACGATAATTTATATCGTGGTGTCGGGGTTGCTGACCGGCGTGGTGAAATACGACACGCTCAACACATCTTCGCCCGTGGCCGATGCACTTGCGGCGATGGGCATCCAGTGGGCTTCGGCGCTGGTCGCGACCGGCGTTATCACCGGCCTCACCACTGTCATGCTTGTGCTGTATTACGGACTGACTCGTATTATCTATGCCATGTCGCGCGACGGGCTTCTGCCTGCTTCGCTCGGCGAGGTGAACGATAAAACACATACGCCCGTGCGTACCACGGTCATCTGCGGCGTTATCATGGCGGTTATGGCGGGTTTCATTCCGCTTGATGCGCTGGCGGAGCTGGTGAACATCGGCACGCTCGCGGCCTTCGTGCTGGTTTGCGGCGGTGTTATCGCCATGCGCTATACCAAGCCCGACCTGAAACGCCCGTTTGAAACACCGGGCGGGATCATCGTGCCGATTCTCGGCATGCTGTCCTGTGGCGCGCTTATCGCCTTTCTGCCGCTGATGACGCATATGCGTTTCCTCGCATGGCTGGCGGTCGGCCTCCTGATTTACTTCGGCTACGGCATGCGGCACAGCAAACTGAACAAGCGCTAAGTCCTTCACTTCGGCGGCAAAAGCGGCTTCTTTACCTCCCATTAATCATGGCGGCCTCAGAATAGAGGATGGCTTGTGAAAAGGAGGGAGGGAGCAACATGAATCGTATTTTGTCATGCGTGATGTGCATGCTTTTGCTTGCCCCCGTTTCGGCCTTTGCAGCCGACCCGCTGGAGGGGAACAATCTTGGCCCCACTCCCGATTTTGAATATGTCGATATG
>JAYUPV010000079.1:0-3165 GCA_043759865.1 Alphaproteobacteria bacterium
CTGGTCTTCTCGAAGAGGAAGAATATGTCGACCTCATGGTCACGCAGGACGAGGCCCTTGCAGAAGAAGCACAGCAGCTTCTCGACAACAACGATATCCGCGCCGTGATCGAGGAAGACCGCCCCGACGCCGGACTCATCGCAGGCGCAAGTGATGCCGCCGTCACCTATTACCTTGTCGTGCTCGAAACCGATTACGACGCGGCCGGCAGCGTGCTGGAAGCCGCAGGATACCTCGACCCACTGGAACCTCCCGACAACATCGGCCCCGTCGGCGGCAACGCATGAGCGATGTCATTGAAACAACGCTGCTGAACAAGCGTGTGCAACTGCTGCAACCGAAAGCAGGCTTTCACGCCTCCATCGACACCGTATTCCTCGCCGCCGCCGTGCCGGTGAAACCGAAGGCACATATCCTCGATGTCGGCTGCGGCGTTGGGTCGGCGGGGCTGTGCGTACTGGCGCGATCACAGGAAGTGCGCTTGACCGGTATCGATATCCAACCGGAATTAATTGACCTCGCCTTGCAAAACGCCTCGCTGAACGGAATTGAAGCGCTGTGCCGTTTTGTGGCGGGGGATATCCGCAAGGAAAAAGACATTGTCGACGGCGCCTTCAGCGTGGTCATGATGAACCCGCCTTATCAGGAAGCCGGCACGCACACCCCCTCGCCCACCAGAAACAAGGCGCTGTCGCATGGCGAAGACGCTTCGGGCGCGACGCTGGAAGACTGGGTGCAATACGCCCACCGCAAGCTGAAGCAGGGCGGCATGCTGGTCATGATACATAGAGCCGACAGAATGAGCGAAGTCGTGGCGACGCTGGAGCGCCGCCGCTGGTTCGGCAGCCTTGTGGTGTTACCGCTCTATTCGCGGCAGGGCGACGATGCCAAGCGCGTTATCATTCGTGCGCGGAAAGAACGCTATGCGCCGATGGCGCTGAAAGCGGGTCTTGTCATCCACGAAAAAGACGGCACATACACGAACGGCGCTCAAGAGATATTGAGCGCCGCGCGGTCGATAGAGCTGGATTAAGTTACATACGCGGAGGTTTGTTGAAGAACGCCCTGCGGGCTTCTTCCTCCATAAACGCTTCTTTCTTGAGCGCGTCTTCCTTGATGATACCGGCAAGACGCATGTCGTCTTTTGCAATCGCCTCGGCGCGGAGAGCTTCCTGCGACGGGGGCGGTGCGGTGTTGTTGTCGATAAGCTTGGCGGCGAAGCCGAGCAGGCAAAGACCCATGACGCATTTCGTCAGGTCGCTCTGGGGCTTGGTCGAATAAACTTCGGTGCTGCCGCCAAGTGCGTTCATCATTGAATCGCCGGGGCGCATTGTGGGCGAGCCGTTGCCCGTCAGCATATTCAGCATGACGCCAGAAAAAATCACGTCTTTCACTGTATGCATCAGGCTTGTGTTCTTGCCGACGACGGAGCCGCTGGTGCCGACTGTCGCCGTTGCCGAGTCCCCTGCGGTCATTTCTCTTGCCATGCTTTGATACCCTTTTTACGTTGTTGCGTACTGGTATGCGATGTTGGTCAAGTGCTTGGGCGGGTTGCTCTGGTCCACCACTTCCAAAAGCCCGATCTCGTTTTTGTCGCGGAGCTTCTGGCAGATATACGGGCTCAATCCACGCTCGGTATATAAAAGGTCCTGATCTGTCATCAGGTCTATCTTGCTTGCGCCTACCTTGAACATGATCGGCACGTTCTTAGGCAGCGGGCCGTTTATCACCATGACCACGTTACCGGTGGCTCCGAAAATAATGACGCTCTCAGAAATCATGGTTCTGCCCTGTTTTAAATTATACCATAGATGATATGTTAAAATTATTAAGGGCAGGTTAAGCCGCCGGGAATGGCTGCAACCCGTTCATTTATAACGCTATTTTTTGAGAAAAATTACGCGACGTCGATCTTGAATTTCGCGGTTTTTGTGGGGGCAGTCCCCTTTTCCCACGGAAGGCGCCAGTTGGCTTCGATCTCGACCGTGCCGGTTTCGTTGGCGACAAAAACCGTGCGCTCCACATTGCAGCCACCGACCATCATCCGGCCGTTGCCGCCGCCGTTGAGCGGCAGGTATTCTTTCGACACGACAGTCGCGTTGCCGCTTTTCACTTCCATGTCCCACAGATAGCCGGTCGAGGCGTTGCCCTCGAGATCCACCATGAATATTTCGCCTTTTTTCACGGCAATAGAATTGAACTGCTCTGTCAGCCTTTTCATGCGTAAACGCCCCTTATTTTAAAAGATTTGTACCTTCACAGCGCATAGCGAACCCTTTGAAAATGGCCTTTTTACATGCTAGTCTCTGGCATCAAAATAAGGGTGGATACGGATAATGGCTGATGCAAAACCTCTTAGTTTCCAGAAACTGATTTTGAACCTCCACGATTTCTGGTCGGATCAAGGTTGCCTGATTTTGCAGCCCTACGACATGGAGGTCGGTGCAGGCACTTTCCACCCCGCCACCACCCTGCGCGCGCTCGGCTCCGACCCGTGGAACGCCGCCTATGTGCAGCCCTCGCGCCGCCCCACCGACGGGCGCTATGGCGAGAACCCGAACCGGTTGCAGCATTACTACCAGTATCAAGTCATCATGAAGCCATCTCCGGCGAACATCCTCGACCTGTATCTCGAAAGCCTGAAGCGCATCGGCATCGATTCAAAATACCACGACATCCGCTTTGTCGAAGACGACTGGGAAAGCCCGACGCTCGGCGCGTGGGGCCTTGGCTGGGAAGTCTGGTGCGACGGCATGGAGGTGACGCAGTTCACTTACTTCCAGCAGGTCGGCGGGCTTGAATGCAACCCCGTCTCCGCCGAAATCACCTACGGCCTCGAACGCCTCGCCATGTACATCCAGAACGTGAACAACGTTTATGATCTCGACTTCAACGGCAAGGGCGTGAAATACGGCGATGTGTTCCTGCGCGCCGAAAAAGAATACAGCGCCTACAACTTCGAATTCGCCAACACCGACATGCTGCTGCAACATTTCAAAGATGCCGAGGCCGAATGCCTTGCGCTGTTGAAGGCGCAGTCCAGCCATTCGTCGCTGAAGGGCAAGCCCGGCCTTGCGCTGCCCGCTTACGACCAATGCCTTAAAGCCAGCCACCTGTTCAACCTCATGGACGCGCGCGGCGTTATTTCCGTGGTCGAGCGCCAGG
>JAYUPV010000080.1:0-2633 GCA_043759865.1 Alphaproteobacteria bacterium
GGTTATAGATACGCGCGAGAGGACAAAAAGAGATGAGCATCGCATCCCACGCCGGAAAATTCGCAGCGCCCCCCACGGACGCGCAAGGACGGATTCCGCTGATCGGCCTTACCGCCGACGAGCTGAAAGAGGTGCTATCCGTCCATAACCTTCCGGCCTTCCGCGCCAAGCAGGTCTGGCACTGGATATACCACCGCGGCGTGAAGGACTTCGAGAGCATGGGCAACCTGCCCAAAGATCTGCGCGCCATTCTGACCGAGAAATACTCCATCGAGCGCCCGAAGGTCGTGACCGAGCAGAAATCGGAAGACGGCACAATAAAATGGCTGCTCGCCCTGTCGGACGGCCAGCAGGTCGAGGCTGTGTTCATTCCCGAAGCGAAGCGGGGAACCCTGTGCGTATCCTCGCAGGTCGGCTGCACACTTACCTGCAAGTTCTGCCATACCGGCACACAGCCTCTTGTGCGCAACCTTGGCGCCAATGAAATTTTGCAGCAGGTCATGCATGCCCGTGATGTGCTGGGCGAATGGCCCGCAAAAGACAAAAAAGAAGAAGGCCGCGACCTGACCAACATCGTGATGATGGGCATGGGCGAGCCGCTCTATAACTACGACAACGTGGCGAAAGCGTTGAAGATATGCATGGACGAGGAGGGGCTTGGCATTTCCAAGCGCCGTATCACCCTCTCCACCTCGGGAGTCGTACCCCAAATTGTTCAATGCGGGGAGGAGCTAAACGTTAACCTCGCCATCTCGCTGCACGCGTCGACGGACGAGCTGCGCTCATCCATCATGCCGATCAATAACAAATACCCGCTCGCGGATTTGCTTGATGCCTGCCGCAACTATCCCGGCCTGTCCGATATCCGCCGCATCACTTTTGAATACGTGATGCTGAAAGATGTGAACGACACCGACGACGACGCGCGCAAGCTGGCCGCGCTGTTGCAGGACATTCCCTGCAAGGTGAACATCATTCCGTTCAACGCATGGCCGGGCAGCGGCTATGAATGCTCGACCGAGGAGCGCATTGCCTCTTTTGCCAGAATACTTGAGGCGGCTGGCTATGATGCGCCCGTGCGCAAACCCCGTGGCCGCGATATCCTTGCCGCTTGCGGTCAGCTCAAATCGGCAAGCCAGCGCGTCAAGGTCACCGCCAAGGCGGGTGACGGCGAACAGGCCGTATAACCAGCTGTATGTCCCTATTCACCATCGGCCTTTCTTTGGTATGATGGTGCAGATTTTACGCAGGGATTTTCTTCATGCCAACCACCCCGACAGCAGCGCACAAGCCAGCAGCAGCGTCCCACAAGCCGGCCGTCACGTCCGCCATACCGATGGGGCCGGATGCCGCCGCGCATGAAGCCAAGAAGAAGATGCTCAATATGGTGATCATCGTGGTCATCCTCTTTTTCGGCGGCGCTGGGCTGTGGCTGATGCGTGGTCAGTTCATGGATGATGATGACGGCGGCGGCGGCGTGGTCGCTCCCGGCCAGATTGTCTGGGAAAAGCCGCGCGAGCCTCTGCCCATGGGGCCTTACACACTTCAGGTCTTCGGCAAGGCAAAACCTTTTGTACAAACCGACAAAGGCGGCGGACGGCGCGGCCAGCAATATTACCTCTACTCGCCAAGGGGCGTTCCGGATGATGGAACAAGATATCCGCTGGTGGTTTTCCTGCATGATGAAAAAGGCATGTCCGACGGTGCGCTGACCCTGCTGCAAAAACAGATGCGGCAGGCCTTGCCTGCCTATGTCCTCGTGCCCATGACCAAGGCGAAAAAAACCTGGGCGGTGCCGGCCAAATATCACGGTCAGGAATTCACCGGTAAGGGCAAGTCGCTTGCCGGAAAATGGTCCACTAAAGTTTATCCGGCTTCAAAACAGACGCTGAATGACGTCATGAACCTGACTGCTTCGCTGCTATCTAAAATCCCGACCATCGACGACGGTCGGGTTTACGTCGCGGGTTGCGGGGAAGGGGCGCTTGGCGTTTACGGGATACTGGCCAACTATGCCGATTTCTTCGCGGGCGGCGTGGCGGTGAGCGGTTTCTGGAGCTTTCTCGAAGCAGGCAAGCTGAAAAACTCGCCGTTGCTCATCATGCACGGTACGAAAGATGCGACCGTGCCTGTGCTGCACGCCCAGAGTCTCGGGCAGGTGATCCAGCAGGTCGGCGGTACGAAAGTGATCTATCAGGAAATCCCCGATCTCGCGCGCAACTGCGCCGACACGAGGTTGTTCACGCCGACCGTGTGGAAATGGCTGTTCTCGAACAAGAAGCCTTCGCTTGCGCCGCCGCCCGTTGTAGCAACGCCACGGGATTTGCAGCCGGAAGGTTATCTTGAAATGCAAAAGCCTCCGTCACCAGCGCAAGGGCAAACACCTGCTCCCGCACCGGTAGCAGTGGCTCCAGCCCCGGTAGCTCCGGCACCAGTCGTTGCGCCCGTACCGGTTGTTCCTGCACCGGTGCCGTAACGCTTATCTTCAGGGAAGAGTGGGGATATAGGTCAGGGCGATGCCGGCTTTGTAGCCGAGCTTTGCGAGCTTGCCTGTTTTCGGGTCATCAAGTTTCGCTTTGAAATCTGCGCGCATGTTGGTCTTGATGCCTTCGCGCAACTGGTAGCCGACGGCC
>JAYUPV010000081.1:0-3624 GCA_043759865.1 Alphaproteobacteria bacterium
AGCGTGTAGAAGTGGAAGTCGCGCACGCCGTTTTCGTGCAGCACGCGGCATTGTTCCGACGCGACGGTCGCGGCCACCAGTTCGCGCGTACGCGGGTGGTCGTCGAGCCCCTCGAACAGATGCATCATCCATGTCGGGATGCGCGTGCCGCATTTTTCGGAGAATTCGACGAGCTTGGAAAAATTGGTGATGGGCAGCATGCCCGGCACGATAGGGACATTAATGCCCGCCGCCACACAGCGGTCGCGGAAATGCAGGAATTTTTCGGGATTCATGAAGAACTGCGTAATCACGCGGTCCGCGCCCGCATCGACCTTTTTCTTCAGGTTCAGCAAATCCATCTGCGCGTTGATCGCATCGGGATGGCTTTCGGGATAGCCCGCGACACTGACCTCGAACGGCGCGATTTTTTTCAGGCCGGTCACAAGATCGTTGGCGTATTCATAGCCGCCGGGGGTCGGAACATATTTTCCCTCGTTCCCCGGCATGTCGCCCCTGAGCGCCACGATGTGGCGGATGCCGCTGTTCCAGTAGCCCTGCACGATTTCTTCAATCTCGTCGCAAGTGTGGCCGATGCAGGTGAGGTGCGCTGCGGCATTCAGGCCGGTGCGGTTTTTAATCTGCGTCACGATTTCGTGCGTGCGCTCGCGCGTCGAGCCGCCCGCGCCGTAAGTAACTGAAACGAATTTGGGATTGAGCTGCGACAGGAGGGCGAAGGAGTCCCACAGCACCTGCTCCGTCTTTTCCGATTTGGGCGGGAAAAACTCGAAGCTGACATTCAGGTCGCATTCCTGCGGCATGATGAAAGGCAGGGACATCAGCCCCTTTTTGTCGCTCTGTGTTATGCCCATAAAATGCGTTTGCCGCCGTATTATCAAAACTAGGCCGCTATCTTAACGCCTAATTCCTTAAAGCCAAGCTAAAATGCTGCAAGACAGCATGAAAATGAGGCATTTTAGGGCTTAATTTTCAGAGTCACGGCCTTGATATCGCCCCTGAAAACATTAATATGAGCCACAGTTTATTTATAGGAGTACACAGCGCATGGCCGACCTGTTTGAAAACCCCCTCGGGACCGACGGTTTCGAGTTCGTTGAATACAGCCACACCGAGCCCGCAAAGCTCGAAAAGCTGTTCGCCGAACTGGGCTTTAAGAAGACCGGCACGCATAAATCGAAAAAGGTCACGCTCTGGCAGCAGGGCGATATCAACTTCATCCTGAACGCCGAACCCTCGGCCATCGAATTTGCCAAGGCACGCCACGGCGGCGGAGCCATCGCCATGGCCTTCCGCGTGAAAGACGCGCAAGCCGCTATCAAAGCCGCTGTCGCCAAGGGCGCGAAAGAGATCAAGGGCAAGGTCGGCCCCGGTGAACTCACCATCCCCGCCATCGAAGGCATCGGCGGTTCGCACCTCTATCTCGTCGACAAATACGGTGCGAAGGGCTCCATCTACGAAACCGACTTCAACATCACCGGCAAGGCTGAAAAAGGCGCAGGCCTCACCTGTCTCGACCATCTCACGCATAACGTGATGCGCGGGAACATGGCGAAATGGGCTGATTTCTATACCAACCTGTTCAACTTCCGCGAGATCCGCTATTTCGACATCGAGGGCAAGCTGACGGGGCTGAAATCAAAGGCCATGACCTCCCCCTGCGGCAAAATCCGTATTCCCATCAATGAATCTTCCGACGATAAATCGCAGATTGAAGAATTCCTGAAGCGTTACGGCGGCGAAGGCATCCAGCACATCGCACTCGGCACAGCGAACATACAGGACACGGTGCGCGACCTTTCCAAACGCGGCATTGATTTCCAGACCACGCTTGATACCTATTACGCGAAGCTCGATGCCCGCGTGCCGAACCACGGGGAAAACACGAAAGAACTGCAATCTCTCAACATCCTGCTTGACGGCGCGCCGACAAAAGGCCAGGGAATTTTGCTGCAAATCTTCACCAAAGACGCCATCGGCCCCATCTTCTACGAAATCATCCAGCGCAAAGGCAACGAGGGCTTCGGCGAAGGCAACTTCCAGGCGCTGTTTGAATCGCTGGAAGAAGACCAGATCCGCCGTGGCGTGTTGAAAGACGACGGCAGCAAGAAGGCGGCATCGTAATGAAACTCGCATCACTCAAGCACGGCCGCGACGGGAAGCTCGTTGTTGTCAACACCGCGCTCACGCAGTGCGCGCCCGCGACGCATATCGCGCCGACTTTGCAGGCTGCGCTTGATGACTGGGAAAAAACCCGCCCGCTGCTGCAGCAATTGTCGCATGACCTTGAACAGGGCCGCGCGAAAGAAGCATCGCCCTTCTACCCGAAACTCTGCGCCTCCCCCCTGCCCCGCGCTTATCAATGGGCGGATGGCAGCGCGTATGTGAACCATATCGAACTGGTGCGCAAAGCGCGCGGCGCGGAAATGCCGCCGGAGTTCTGGACAGACCCCCTGATGTACCAAGGCGGCTCCGACAGCTTCCTTTCCCCCACCGAAGACATCGTGTTTGCCGATGAAAAAGGAGGCATCGATTTCGAGGGCGAAGTGGCCGTGATAACCGGCGATGTGCCGATGGCGACCCCCGCAGAGGACGCGGCGCAATACATCAAGCTTGTCATGCTGGTCAACGACGTGACCCTGCGCGCCGTGGCGCAGCCGGAACTGGCCAAGGGCTTTGGCTTTTTCCAGTCGAAACCGTCAAGCGCCTTTTCGCCCGTTTGCGTCACGCCTGATGAACTTGGCGACAAGTGGAAGGATGCGAAAGTTCACCTGCCGCTTTACGCCCATTGGAACGGCCAGAAATTCGGCAGCCCCGATGCGGGCACCGACATGATTTTCAACTTCGCGCAACTCATCGCCCATGCCGCCAAAACGCGGCCGCTGGTGGCTGGCACCATCATCGGCTCCGGCACCATATCGAACAAAGACCGCTCCAGCGGCCATGTGTGCATCGTTGAAAAACGCATGCTGGAAAAAGTGGAGACCGGCGAGAGCAAAACGCCCTTCATGAAATTCGGCGACACCATCAAAATCGAAATGCTGGATGCGCAGGGCAAATCCATCTTCGGTGCTATCGAGCAGAAGGTCGCGCCCTATAAATACGAAGCGGCTGTGTCACGGAAGGTTGCGACTGGATAGGCCTTTGCTGCGCGGCTTGTCGAGTTTCTCGTAAACATCGGGCAGCGTGCCGCCGAGCCACGTGAATTCCGCCTCGGCTTTTTCCAGCGGCTGCCTGTCGCCGAATTCCGAAAACGTTCTCTGAGTCACGGCTTCGGAACTGGTGGTCAGGTTGCGCGTCAGCAGCACATAAGTACGCGCCTTGAAATTGAAAATTTCCGTCAGCCGATAGCCAAGATCATGCTTGTAATCGACGAAAGCCACTTCGTCTGTCCCCGTGCGCAACCAGCGCGGCTTGAGGCGCGCGCGCTCCAGCAGGGCGAGGATTTCCGTACCGCCCTTGTCCCGCGCGAGATGGTCGATGCTTGTGCCGTCACTGCGCTTGGCTTCAGGGTCGGCGCCAAGCTCCAGCAACACGCGCACCGCCTCGGTCTTGTTGTTCCTTGCCGCTTCGTACAGCAGAGAAAAACCCGCGCTGTCGACAGAATTGACGGAGAGCCCCTGTTCT